>NZ_JAWRXG010000065.1:0-374 GCF_046535135.1 Arthrobacter sp. SIMBA_036 | reverse complement strand
CATGCGCCTACAATTCCAGAATGGAAACCAGCAGGGTACGATAGTCGCCAGTCTTCCACAATGCAAATCGCACCAGGATTATCCTATGCCAAGGGAACAGACTTCCACCCAGGCGGCCGGGCATTAGTCGGCGAAGAAGGATGGGAGCTTGCTCACACGCCCGGCATCGGCACTTACATTGTCGGAATGGGCGGCCCGCAAGTGTGGGATCTTCCGCGCGGCACGTCTGTTCTTCCGCACGCTCAGTCGAAAGAAGCAGCTGCCACAGGACTTCCCGGTTATGCAAATGGGGTCGGAAACTTCTTCAAGAATGCGTTTGAGGGGTCGAAAAAGCTGGTGAAAGGCGCTGTCTCTGTCGGCAAGAATGTCATTGG
>NZ_JAWRXG010000409.1:0-243 GCF_046535135.1 Arthrobacter sp. SIMBA_036 | reverse complement strand
AACATTAAGTCCCGAAATATCGCTTTTCATTGGAGTAGTATTTATTAGACCACTCACATTTGGGAGCCCATCGGAAATCAAAATATTCCAAAAGTGAATAGCTTTTTTTAAATCAAAGCTACTGAGAGTACCTTCAAGTGGTCTCTTCGGATTGTTTCTATTTTTATTAAACCACCAAAAATCAATAGTAAGAATGAACAACTCTGGAGGATTGTTTTCTACAACCGCTGTCGAAAATTTAAC
>NZ_JAWRXG010000408.1:0-243 GCF_046535135.1 Arthrobacter sp. SIMBA_036 | reverse complement strand
CCGTTGTTGACCCCGCCGGCCGTCTTGGTTTGGACCGCGTCCAGAACCATCACACCGCCCAGCAGCCGCAGCCCCTCGGTGAGTTCGCCGTAGCCGTAGAGTTCGAGGCCGCGGTTGCGCTGCTCGCCATCGACGCCGAAGACCGGCAGGCCGCCCGTTCGGCTCGCCGTCGACAGGCCGCTGGGCTGGGTGATCTGAAAGGCGCTGAAGGTCGCCCCGAGCCGGCCGAGATCGAGCTTGACC
>NZ_JAWRXG010000407.1:0-243 GCF_046535135.1 Arthrobacter sp. SIMBA_036 | reverse complement strand
CAATACTCCTGCGAAAGTAAACGTAGGATCAAGGCAGCTTTCTGCTTTCTCAAAGTTTTCTTCATTGAGGTATTGGATAAACTGTTCTGCTGGATTTTGGATTGTATTGCTCATAAATATTGTTTTTATTGGAACAAAATTAAGGGATTGATGATAATTTTCTTTGTGACCATCGTCACAAAATGGTTGAATGTTTTTAAATAAATGATATGGTAAAGAGACTCCTCTCTTCAAGATTTCTTA
>NZ_JAWRXG010000406.1:0-243 GCF_046535135.1 Arthrobacter sp. SIMBA_036 | reverse complement strand
AAGCGTTAAAATAACATTATGGACCATCTTAGGGATAGTCATCGTGTTAATGGTAATTGGAGTTGTCTCTTTTTATCAGACCCCATCTTCATAAAGTAAAAGCAGAAAAAGCCCTTAGATAGGGCTTTTTTTAATAGTCATGTTTTATCCTTAAATCTCATGGCGCCCCTCCTTGAATTGAGTTAATTGTACAGAACGAATGTTCTTTTTTGTAAAGAGGGTAAAGTTAGAGCAAGAAAGGAG
>NZ_JAWRXG010000405.1:0-243 GCF_046535135.1 Arthrobacter sp. SIMBA_036 | reverse complement strand
AATGAGCCTAGGAGCACGGGGAGGAAATCATGAAGACGCACGCCCAGGCTCGTAAGCTTAAGTAACCCCGTTGACGCTGCCAGTGGTATGAAAGCCATAATCTCAGCCGCACCGCCAATCATCATCATCGCGGTCCACATTCGAGCATCCATGGCCGGTCGGGCCGCAAGCGCGGTTCGATTGGTTAGAGCGAATACCGTCCAAAGCAAAACGGCGCCAACCGAAATAACGATGCCGATAATG
>NZ_JAWRXG010000404.1:0-243 GCF_046535135.1 Arthrobacter sp. SIMBA_036 | reverse complement strand
AGGCCAAATAATACTTGACCCACTGAGAAAGGCGATATTGCCATTTTGTAAGTAGATTTCCAAACATTCCATGCCTAGTTCCAAGTTCGTTGACAAAATGTTCCGAATCAAAATAGCTACTCCGTCTCCAGCACTACTGAAAAAGGGCTTAAAATCAAATATTTCAATAAGTCTATAATATATGTTTCTAAAATCTTCCAAAGATTTAACAGATATTTTCTCTGAAATTAATTTAGTCTTATG
>NZ_JAWRXG010000403.1:0-243 GCF_046535135.1 Arthrobacter sp. SIMBA_036 | reverse complement strand
GAGCGCGGCAGGAACCTGGCGCAGGTGCGCGCCGAAGTCGGCATGGTGTTCCAGTCGTTCAATCTGTTTCCGCATCTGAGCGTGCTGAAGAACATCATGATCGCGCCGATGCGGGTGCGCGGCACGCCGCAGGGTGAAGCTGCCCGCAAGGCGAAGGAATTGCTGGCCCGCGTCGGTATCATCGAACAGGCCGAAAAATATCCCGAGCAGCTGTCCGGCGGACAGCAGCAGCGCGTAGCGATC
>NZ_JAWRXG010000402.1:0-244 GCF_046535135.1 Arthrobacter sp. SIMBA_036 | reverse complement strand
GCATGATGCGACCACCGTACGCCACACCGAAGACATCGCCAAATGGGACCAGATGAAGCTCGACTTCGCCGGAGCCGGCGAGTTCTTCGCCGCACAATTCGGCGTCGTCGGACCGATCATCTTCTTCGCGATGCTCTGGGCGGCATGGCGGATGATCAGAGGCAGAAGCAGCGAAACCGAAAAACTGCTCGTCTGGTTTTCGCTGCCGGTCGTCTTCCTGATCACGCTGCAGGCTTTCGTCGCC
>NZ_JAWRXG010000401.1:0-244 GCF_046535135.1 Arthrobacter sp. SIMBA_036 | reverse complement strand
CATGGTTAATCACTAGTAAATACTAATTCATGGTAATACCGACCGTTGAGCATTAAAATATAAAAGCCTTCAGCCGAAATGTAATTCAATGTTCCAATTAGCTGACGAGGTTTTAATCATAAAATACAATAATCTTAAATACATAACAAATGAAAAACAGGCTTATCCTTTCCACTGCTTTATTACTAATAGGATTTAGTGATATTTATTCGCAAGTTGGGGTTAATACTGCAATGCCCAAAGC
>NZ_JAWRXG010000064.1:0-377 GCF_046535135.1 Arthrobacter sp. SIMBA_036 | reverse complement strand
CAATGTATTCTTACTCTGTTTCAAATAAAGATAGTGATACTTGTATATTCTCAGCGAGCTTAAAAACAAATACTTTGTTTAATAAAAAAATCTCATTTATAAAAACCTCAGCAGAAGAGTACAAAAATACAATAGTTGCGCATGAAAATATAATCTTATTGGAAAAAGATGTTGAGTTAAAAGATATATTAAATGGTGCTCCTTTAGCAGAGAAAACAATTATTAAAGATTTACTGGATTATGTTCTTTATCATATAGAAATAACAGATTCCGAGACAATCAGAATAGGATCTAGTTATAGAGAAAATATTATAAACATTATTAAATAATGGCATTAAATAAAAAATAGATGAGCCTGCGGATTCTTTTTTTAAAAA
>NZ_JAWRXG010000400.1:0-245 GCF_046535135.1 Arthrobacter sp. SIMBA_036 | reverse complement strand
GCGCCATCGACCCGGCGCCTGAAGGCTGAGGTTTCAGCTCGACGGCTTGGAAAAATACGGCGCCAATCCGCTCTCCAGGCATAGCGCGTTGAGATCGACCGCGCCCTTGATGCCCGCCACCCTCCCATCGTCGGCGAACTGCCAGAGCGACGAGCGGCTACAATCCGGCCGGTGCGCGATGCTGCGGATCCAGAGGTCGTGGGGCGGGAAGCGGGTTTCGTTGCGGGCGAAATATTGCTCGAAGA
>NZ_JAWRXG010000399.1:0-245 GCF_046535135.1 Arthrobacter sp. SIMBA_036 | reverse complement strand
ATTAAAAGGAACTAAGCATCAATTAGATGATCCAAAACCGTATAGCGATTATATAAAGTGGCTAAACAGTCAGGATACAGAAGAAGGTTTGGTTTATTGGGACGATTATTTAAAGGGATACGATGTGAAAACAACTATTCCTAGACTCTCTAATGAAAATGGACGTGATTATAAAAGAGGGGAAAGAATAATAGAATTCACAGAAGAAATGACAGAGAAAATCGTACGCCTGGCAACCAAAAACC
>NZ_JAWRXG010000398.1:0-245 GCF_046535135.1 Arthrobacter sp. SIMBA_036 | reverse complement strand
GACAGGGCGTTGTGGACCGCGTCGATCGAGCCCCGCAGCCCTTCCCGACGATCGTCCCGGAGCGCCTGAGCGATCCGCTCCACCTTGCGTTCGATGCGGTCGAGCTTTTGAGAAATTTCCAGAAGCATCGCGTGGCCGGCGAGCATCGTCGCCGAACTCAGGAGCTTAGAACCGACTCCCGACACCTTCACCCAGCGGGCCTGTCCGATAAACCGTCCATCCGGCCCTTGGGCGACCCCGAGCAC
>NZ_JAWRXG010000397.1:0-245 GCF_046535135.1 Arthrobacter sp. SIMBA_036 | reverse complement strand
ATTTAACCTTCGATACGCGGCTGGGGACGATTGTTATTGTTGTTGCCCTGGATGGCTTGCAGCACTTCCATACGCTCGCCGAACATCCCGACCGAGCCATCCTTGAGCAGAAGGATCTTGTCTACGCACTGCAGCAGGGCAGGGCGTTGCGTGATGGTGACGGTGGTAATGCCCTGCTTCTTGGCATGGATCAGCGCGCGGGCAAGAGCTGCCTCACCCTGAGTGTCGAGGTTCGAGTTGGGCTC
>NZ_JAWRXG010000396.1:0-245 GCF_046535135.1 Arthrobacter sp. SIMBA_036 | reverse complement strand
GCAACAGCGCGTGCCGCTTCCGGGGTCATCTGGTCCGGATTGCCGGGGCCGGTGCCGATCACATAGAGCCTGCCGCTCATCGGTTCGACTCCCAGCCGGGTACGAGCACCAGCGAGAAATACGGCGCTTCGCCATCCGGCCGTTCGGCGAGCTTGACCATCGCCGCATTGGCCATCGTGCCGCGCTCGACATAGACGGCTTCTCGCAACCGGCCAGCTGCTTCCAGCGCCCGCCGGATCTTCGGC
>NZ_JAWRXG010000395.1:0-245 GCF_046535135.1 Arthrobacter sp. SIMBA_036 | reverse complement strand
ATGATTCAACTTACAGAATTAAAGGAAATATAGACTCCTATCAAGTGACTGGATATTTAACTGAAAACAATGAAAAGATAGATTGGTGGAAAATAACTGAATCAAACAGTAATAAAGAATCAGTGATAATTGAGTATAGATTAGTTGATAACAAAGAATTTGCAAATCAATATAAGATTTTTAATAATTCAAAATTGGATATTTATAAAAGCAAATATTATACTTTAACCTCCAAAAACAGTAAT
>NZ_JAWRXG010000394.1:0-245 GCF_046535135.1 Arthrobacter sp. SIMBA_036 | reverse complement strand
TACATCAGATACAACGATCCGGAATATCATTTAAGGTTGAGAATCCAGATTAGTGATCTTTCAAAAATATCAAATGTTTTACAAGCCATTAATGAAGAGCTTAGCCCATTAATCGAAAGCAAACTGATTTGGAAGGTGGAATTTGGAAATTATGTACGAGAATTAGAACGATATGCATTCAAAAATATTGATGATTCTGAATCTTTATTTTATCATGATAGCGTATTTGTCTCCAAATTATTAAA
>NZ_JAWRXG010000393.1:0-246 GCF_046535135.1 Arthrobacter sp. SIMBA_036 | reverse complement strand
CGCGGTGCCGAGCTCCGGAATCGACGGCGGATTGAACGGAATCACGACCGCATCCTTGTACCGCGAATAATGCGCGGCGGTGCGCTCGATCAGTGCGGCGACCTTTTGTGACGCACGTTGACGCTGCTCATACGGTTTGAGCTTCACGAAAACGAGTCCGGCGTTTTGACCGCGCCCCGCAAAACTGAAACCGTTGACGGTGAATACCGAATCGACGGTATCCTTCTCCGCCGTCTTCATATGCTC
>NZ_JAWRXG010000392.1:0-246 GCF_046535135.1 Arthrobacter sp. SIMBA_036 | reverse complement strand
CTGCTCTGCGTTGCCAGCGTTTTGACGACAGCCGGACGCGATCTTGCGACACGCTCGATCGATCCGGAAATTCCGTCGCTGATGGTGACTGTCGTCACCGCCATTTCGGTCGCCTTCTTCGGCGCTCTCTTGATGCCGCCGCTTGGCGGTTGGCACCCGACGACATGGACCGCGCTGTCCCATCTGCTACTCGCTTCTGTTCTCGTGCTGATCGGCTACCAGTCGGTGATCACGGCCATGCGGACC
>NZ_JAWRXG010000391.1:0-246 GCF_046535135.1 Arthrobacter sp. SIMBA_036 | reverse complement strand
CATGTAAAGGTCTATAAAAGCTCTAGTACGCTTAGTCATCTATTCTCACAGGGGTTCGTAGCAGCAGAGGCCTTTATTAAGGACGGTTGGTACCGAGAGCGACTGAATCCCAAATTACCGGATTCGATAAAACTAGCTGACGCAAAGGCGAGGCCAGACCCACAAAATTATTCAGTTGTATATGCGATTGCAACGAAGAAGAAGATTCCGGAAGAGCTACCTTTTTTTTCAAAGGTTACTTTAAAG
>NZ_JAWRXG010000390.1:0-246 GCF_046535135.1 Arthrobacter sp. SIMBA_036 | reverse complement strand
CCTAACTGCTTGGACGCGGATATCCAATACCGCGCTTACCCTATCCTCCTGCGTCCCCCCATTGCTCAAATGGTGAGGAGGTGGTACAGGAATATCAACCTGTTATCCATCGCCTACGCCTTTCGGCCTCGGCTTAGGTCCCGACTAACCCTGAGCGGACGAGCCTTCCTCAGGAAACCTTAGGCATTCGGTGGAGGGGATTCTCACCCCTCTTTCGCTACTCATACCGGCATTCTCACTTCTAAG
>NZ_JAWRXG010000389.1:0-246 GCF_046535135.1 Arthrobacter sp. SIMBA_036 | reverse complement strand
GCCATTAAACCCTTTAAAACCGAAAGACTGAGGATACAGACATGATGAAGTTCCGATTGACCACGCTGACGGCCTGTCTGCTGACTGGCCTGGCAGGCTCTCAGCAGGTCTGCGCGGCGCTGGCGCTGGACCGTACCCGGGTGATTTTCCCGGGGGGAGAAAAGTCCGTGACGGTCAATATACACAATGAGAACACCGCCCTCCCCTACCTGGCTCAGTCCTGGCTTGAGGACGGAAAGGGCAACA
>NZ_JAWRXG010000388.1:0-246 GCF_046535135.1 Arthrobacter sp. SIMBA_036 | reverse complement strand
CAGCGATGATAAGAACGATGTTTCTGATCTCGTCCACTTTAGCACCTCCTTTCTATACTTCAATTATACAATACCTATTTACCGTTGTAAATAGGTATTGTAAAAAAACTAGAATTTTTTCATCGAACTGCTATAATTTCCTTGTTGGATTGAAAGGAAAGAGTTTATCAGGAAGAGTTCAATAAATGGGAGGTGATGATATAGATATATCAGATTTAGCAGTAAGGCTTTTGTTCTTGTTTCTCC
>NZ_JAWRXG010000387.1:0-246 GCF_046535135.1 Arthrobacter sp. SIMBA_036 | reverse complement strand
ATGGAAAAATAGTTTTCCATGATGGATCTATTTCAGGGCTTACCAGCATTCTGATGCATAATATGACTAAAAATCAAACCGTAGTATTGCTGGCAAACAGAGGAAATAGTCCTGTTTTTTCTATCTCGGATGCTGTTTTTCAATTAATAAACCATAAACCTTATACCATTCCGGCTCAAAATCTTTCAAGAATCTATGGCAGTTTACTGGAAAGTGGAAATCAACAAAAAGCGGAGCAGCTGATTC
>NZ_JAWRXG010000063.1:0-379 GCF_046535135.1 Arthrobacter sp. SIMBA_036 | reverse complement strand
GCAGAACTTATCCTAAACCGGTCGCCGACCATCGGAAACATCCGAAACCTTCGGGTTCTCTGAACGCCACGCGCCTCCAGTGGAATGCTGGTGAATGCGAAATGCGCGTCTGACTCAAGCCGGCCAGGAGACGTCATTCGACGCGCGAGGGTGACAGCGTGACCCTCGGGGAGACAGAGACATTTCTGGATGAGGCGCAAATTGCTTTTGCTCCTATTTACGCTGCGTGGGGACGAGCGATTCCTAACGCTTGGATCGAAGCGACGATGATCAAGGCAGGGGATGCTGTTTCTGGTGAAGACGCCACGACATCGGCTTGATTCGTCGGCGAGCGTTCGGATTGGAGAATGGCGAGAGGCCGCAATGGGTCGACAAAGGA
>NZ_JAWRXG010000386.1:0-246 GCF_046535135.1 Arthrobacter sp. SIMBA_036 | reverse complement strand
AACTGGCGTGGCCTTGGCGCTGGACCTATCGCGAGCTCATGCACGAGAAAGTAAACATGGGAACGCGTGCATATAACTCGGAATTCCGAAACTTGGCTTTCAGTGAAGACGAGCAGTTCTTCTTCCCGGATAACTACGCTTATTATCACTATTATTACGAGAACGGAACAGCATACGTCGTGTACAACGAATTGAAAATACCGGTCAGTGATCTTCTAATTGTCGGCGCGTGGGATATCGCGCAGG
>NZ_JAWRXG010000385.1:0-246 GCF_046535135.1 Arthrobacter sp. SIMBA_036 | reverse complement strand
ATCAAATTTAACCTCATTGGAAACAAATTGTCCTTATCCAAAAGCTTTGGTAGAAGCTTTATAATCTTGTCCTAACTTATTTGTATACTTTTTAGATACATTACCATCTGGGTCGTATTGTGTAACTAAAATATTGGAATTATTATCTCTTTCATACTGATAGGTAGTTAGTCCATCAAGATTGGTTTTAGAAGTTGATAATTTCCCCCAAGTATCATAAGTATTGGTCAAAGTATTTCCTAATGG
>NZ_JAWRXG010000384.1:0-247 GCF_046535135.1 Arthrobacter sp. SIMBA_036 | reverse complement strand
ATTTGTTGTATCAGAAAATCATATTCCTCAGCCACCGTCTCGTCGTAGATATCGATATTGCCTATTAATTCGATGCTTGTATTGAAAATCTTTTTTGACCTTATTTTCAAAGGAATTGACTGATATATGCTTCTTATTGCTTCTGATGAGATTAAGACGCTTCGACGATTTTCTGACTCAAAACTATCAATTAGGTCTTTTAAAGTTGTGAACTCGGTTTGGAGAGCTTCTTGTCGTTCTCTATAAC
>NZ_JAWRXG010000027.1:0-4454 GCF_046535135.1 Arthrobacter sp. SIMBA_036 | reverse complement strand
GTAATGTCAGGGCGGCGGACAGAAGCCGCCCCTCCGCCTCCTCACGCCGCTCCTGCTGCGTGCGGCGCCGCGGAGCCTCAGGCGTCGGCCCCTCGCTTCCTGCCCCCACGCTCCCCCGCACGGACGGCGTCGGCAACACAGCCCTGCCCTGACCAGCCGCACTCCGCGAAAGCCATCCGACCGCTTCCTGCATAGCCTGCTCTTTACCCATGTAGTACTCCTTGGAACAACCTCGCGCAACGAGCTACTTATCTGCAATAGGAAGTTGTTAAGTGATCCACAATCAAAGATTGAATCTAGCAGGTCGGCAACTCCCATACTGGCGGGCAAAGCTAACGATGACGCGAATAAGCTTTGCTGCCGGCTCCGCAGCCTCCAGCAATACCGATACCATGCCTTCCCAGGAGTACCGGCAACCCGGGCCTGACCTTGACCGGCCCGTTCTGCGGCACGGGGCAATTGGTTGCCGCAGCAGCAAATCATGCCAATCGCCCGCTACCGGGCCAAACGCACCCCGCTCTGTGGAGCCCTCACACACCATGGGGGTACGACAGTTTCTCTTCGCCGCTAGAGCTCACCGCCTGTCAAGGTGAAAGGGCTTCCCGTTGATCCTCTCAGACGCGCCCACCCGATCCAGATAGGGCGTGATGCCGCCCAAGTGCAGCGGCCAGCCGGCGCCGGTCATCATGCACAGATCGACGTCCTCTGCGGAGGCCACCACGCCTTCCTTAAGCAGAAGCCCGATTTCTTGTGCCAAAGCGTTCTGGACGCGTTCAAGCAACAGTTCTGACGTGGCCGGGCAATGACCGAATTCCAGTAGGGCCAGGGTGGAGTGCGGGATGTGCGATCTGCTGCTGTCGTATTCGTTGGGCCAGAGCGAGGCGATGTCATTGTCGATGAGTCTCTGAACATTGGCGGACACGGGGAACCGGTCGCCGAAGGCGTCATGGAGGGACTCGATAACATGCTGCGCGACTGGAAGGCCAATCATGGACAAAAGGGTAAATGGAGTCATCGGCAGGCCCATGGGCTTGAGGGCCCTGTCCGCCACGTCGGCAGGGGTGCCCTCGTCAAAAGCCCTTAAGACCTCCGCCATCAGCCGAAGGAGCACGCGGTTCACGACGAATGCCGTAGCATCTCGGACGAGCACCGAGGTCTTCTTCAACTTTTTGCCGAGGACGATCGCTGTGGCCACGGCTTCATCGCTGGTCTTGGCTGCCTGAACGATCTCGAGCAAGGGCATTGCGGCGACCGGATTAAAGAAGTGAAATCCGATGACTCTCTCCGGGTGCAGGAGGTCAGCGGCCATCTCGGTCACCAGCAACGACGACGTATTGGTGGCAAGAACGCACTTTTCGGAAACGACGGACTCGACCTCAGCGAGGACTTGCTTCTTGACGGCGAGGTCTTCGAAGACCGCTTCGATCACGAAGTCAGCGTCAGACAAAGCGGCCTTCGAAACTGAACCACTGACGAGGGCTTTGATGCCGTTGGCGTCGTCCAAGGAAATGCGCTTCTGGTCAAACAGTTTGTCAGCCTGGGCGTGGACGTGGCTCACACCTTTATCTACACGGTCCTGGTCGAGGTCCGTCATCACCACTGGGATGCGCAACTCCCGTACAAACAGGAGGGTTAGTTGGCATGCCATTAGTCCCGCGCCGACGACGCCGACCTTGTCGATCGGTCGGGCCTGCGCCGGATTTGGTGCCAAGGACGGGTTCTTGGCTCGACGCTGCAGAACGTCAAGAAACGCGTATACGGAGTCTTTGAACTGCGGTGTAAGGATCAGTTCGCCGAGTACGTTGACCTCCAAATCTGCAGATTGTGCCTGGTCCAGGCTCCTGCCCAGCTCGAGGAGCTCCAGCAGGCGAGCAGGGGCAGGTGCGGCATTGGAGGTCTTTGACTCAACGACGGCCCGGCCCGCGGCCACGGCCGCGTCCCACTCCTCCTGCGATGAGCCCGCCATAGAGGCCCGCCGTTGGTCAAGTTCTTGCCTGCGTGCCGCGTCGGTGATAATGCCGTCCGCCCAGGCCAGGGACTGGGTTAGGAAATCAGGACTGTCGAATATAGCGTCCGAGATGCCGAGCTCGTAGGCTGACCGACCGTCAAGAACCTTATTGTTGCTCAGCGGGTTCTCTATCATCACCTTCACGGCATTAGCTGGCCCGATGAGTCGAGGAAGTCGGTACACGCCGCCCCAGCCGGGCACAAGGCCGAGGTACGCCTCAGGCAGAGAAATGCCCTTTGCACCCGTCGAGATTGTGCGGTAGCGGGCTGCCAAGGCAGCTTCCAGACCGCCTCCTATGGCCACGCCATTGATGAAGGCGAAAGTTGGGACGTCCATAGCGGCGAGGGCGCCAAACACTTGATGACCCAGGCGTGCTATAGCTCGGGCTGATTCCAAGTCCTCCAAGCCTTTCAAAGCCTTCAGGTCTGCACCGGCCACAAAAAACCGGTTCTGGCCAGTAATGCCAACGCCGGCCACATGTCCGGCGTCCACCCGTTCCGCGACTTCTTGAAGCAGCGCCCGCAGTGCCTCCAGGGACTCGAGCCCAAAGGTAGCGGGTTTGCCCTCACCGCCGGTCAGCGTGATAAGAGCGAAAGTGCCTGCTCCAGGCAGTTGCACTTCTGTCAGCTGTGCGTTTGCGGAGAGGCGGCGGATAGGTTGGGCACCAAGATCACCGGGTTGGATCGTTGCGCGAGGCGGCAGTGTCATAAGTCGTTCCTAGCGTTGAGAGTCGCAACTAGCAGTGCGAAGGAGCGAATCGAGGCACACGTTACGAAAGAGCATCGTGACCCATGCAAACCTTGGCGGCCGACTCGCACTTCTGCAGCAGGGCAGAACGTGGCCATCGTTGTCGTGCACAAAGGCCCACACATGCGGAGCCGGCCAGTGCATGATGCCGAGCTCCTCGCATGCGCCCTCGCCTGCGCCGCGCAGATAATACTTGTTGAACAACTATGACCTTCGGCGTGGCATTTTGCAAGCGAAGTCAGTTGACCAATGACATATTTAGTGCGGAGAAGCAACCTATCGACGAACGAGCAGTGCGCACGATTGTGACCAACCGAAATGCGCTTCCAATCTGGGACAGAGTCGCGAACGCGTTCTTGAAGGCTTCACCGTGGTGATGTAGCCTCTGATGCGGTCGCGGAGGTGCGGGCTGATAGCGGCATCGTCTGGCCGTTCGGAGTTGGCCCAGAGCCGCAAAGTCATGGCCGTGACGCGAGGCAAATGTAACGCCGTCGAACTCCTTTTCTCAGCGATGGTCAAAACTGAGCCATTTCGTGGCTTGGCGTCCAGTGGTCGTTGCAACACCTAAGCTTTTAGGAGTTGCAATTGGTAGCAATGAAACGGCCAAGGAGGTCGCGGGGCTCCCCACCGAGGAACGCTGCACGTGCTCAGTATGATCAGCTGATGAGACAGGGAATGGGCAACTCTGAGGCGTGCAGGATCGTCGGAATCAGCCGTAGTACCGGCACCAGATGGAGGCACGGTCACAAGGTCGTCCTGAAGTCGGGCGACGTAAAGAGAGTCCCTCCAATCTCCCGGCAGAAACCTGCGGTGATTTCTGCCCGATTCCTCTCGGAGTTGGAACGGATCACGATGGCGGACCTCCTTCATGCAGGGCGCAGCATTCGGTCGATCTCGGTGGAACTTGGTCGCAGTCCGTCGACTGTGAGACGAGAGATCCGCCGGAACATTCATGAACCGTCTGGCAACTATCGTCCGCTAACGCCCCAGCGAACTACCGAACGGAGACGGAGTCGAGAGCGAGAAGGGAAGATTGCCAGCAACCCTGAGTTGCAGGAGTTCGTTCGCCAGCACCTGACACAACGATGGAGTCCTCGACAGATCAGCAACAGCCTGCGCGCTACGTTTCCCGGCCGACCAGAAATGCACGTCGCGCCTGCGACCGTTTATCAGGCCCTATAAGGGCGCGGAAGCCGTGGCCTAGCCGTTGACCCTGCGGTCTCTCTGCGCAGCGGACGGACCGGACGCCGGCGCCGCCGCCTGAAGGAACACCGGACCAGTCGTTTCCCGGACATGGTCATGATTCGAGACAGGCCCGCAGAAGCCGCCAGCAGGTTAGTACCAGGGCGCTGGGAATCTCAATGCTGTTGTCAAGCGGCCTGGACGCAAATGGTGGTTATTGGCTCACGGTATTGGGTGTGGTCGCGGAGCACGACCCAGATGACGTTGATGCGGCGTTGGGCGAGGGCGATGAGCGCCTGTTCGTGTGACTTTCCCTCGCAGCGTTTCCGGTCGTTGTAGGTTCTGGATGCAGGACTGTTTTCAGGCTAGTGAGGGCGGCGAGGTAACAGGTTCGGAGGAGTCTGCGGTTGAACCGGCGTAGCCCGTGTAGCTTTCCGCTGATTGGGACTGCTGAAGGTTTGATTGACACTTTGCCTGTGAGGATTTGATCCTTGCGGGTGGAAGGATGTTCATCATG
>NZ_JAWRXG010000383.1:0-247 GCF_046535135.1 Arthrobacter sp. SIMBA_036 | reverse complement strand
CAATCCTTCCCAGCCGATATGACCAACCTCGATGGCTTCGTCATCGATCGTTCTGGCAACGATAGACGCCAACCCCGTTTCGAGAAAGAACACGTGATCGGTGGGCTGATCGCTTTCGACCAGCACGGTGCGAACGGGTAGATCGACCCGCTCCATTCCGGGCTGCAGTACATCGAATGCGTCGGGGCCAAGGGCGGCAAGCAGCCGGTTCTGAACGTCCGACTTTTGAATCTGAGGCATCTTTGGG
>NZ_JAWRXG010000382.1:0-247 GCF_046535135.1 Arthrobacter sp. SIMBA_036 | reverse complement strand
AAACTCGGCTGAGGTATTAATTGTACATTGTTTTTATGATTTATCACAAACCCAAATTATTAAAGAACATTGCAACACAGCAACAAAAATTACCGAAGATCAATTAAGCCTCTGGTAATAATGAAATAATAAAGTTAGTGGGTTTGGAAAATGAATTTTTCAAAGATAAGTATCTATAATCTTCTGTAATAATAGACAGTAAAACAGTAATTAAATGCTTATTCCAGTAATTTCTTAGCTTCAAAAT
>NZ_JAWRXG010000381.1:0-247 GCF_046535135.1 Arthrobacter sp. SIMBA_036 | reverse complement strand
ATGAGAAAAGAAAACGCATTGGAAATAGCCGGAAAGCAGGCTGCTGAGTTCGCCGAGGATTTTGGCTCGTGGGGCTCCTACATGAAAGAAAAAGGCTTGACCTTTATGCCTTCAATAAAAAGTGAGTCAGGCGGGAAAGTTTTAATTGGTGATGAATCCTACGAGACGCTAAAGCCAATAATCTCCTCACTCTACACGCAAGAGAACTTGCAGCGGGTTATTAGTTTTAAGGCCTTACGTGATTTAG
>NZ_JAWRXG010000380.1:0-247 GCF_046535135.1 Arthrobacter sp. SIMBA_036 | reverse complement strand
ATCGTTATAGTAAAGCGAATGATACGGATTTTTATTCACAACAACAATCACTCTGGTGTGGCAAGGGTCTAGGCGGGAACGGCGTGTTCGAGGGGAATCATCGGTGGAAAAGCCCACAGAAAGACATGGGGTTTTAAGAAATAAAGGATATGGCGAAGGAGCCGTTTATTGACGTTGGTCAGCGGCTTGAAGGATGGTGATATAGGAGGAGGGTCTAGGAAATGGTGGGCCCAGTAGGACTTGAACC
>NZ_JAWRXG010000379.1:0-247 GCF_046535135.1 Arthrobacter sp. SIMBA_036 | reverse complement strand
GGGGATAGGATTCCTGTTCCTCCACTTTTTGAATGGACGCATACACACTCTCACGGCCGGCGGAAATGAACTCCGCAATACCCTTGATGGTAGGCGACTGGAAAAGCTGGCGCAAAGGCACTTCAGTCTTTAGCTCCTTATGGATTCTCGAAACCAAGGCTGTTGCCTTCAGCGAATGGCCTCCCATTTCAAAGAAATGATCGTTGATCCCCGCTCTTTCTGTCCCAAGGATATCCCTCCAAATTGA
>NZ_JAWRXG010000378.1:0-248 GCF_046535135.1 Arthrobacter sp. SIMBA_036 | reverse complement strand
GGAATCGTTGGATAAACTTTCGATGGGACGGAGCATTTCCTCCAAAACGTTGCGCCAACAACGTGGAAACTTCCGTATCGTTTGTACATCCGCGAGTCCAAGTATCGAGAATAAGTTTTTTTCTTTCGTCGACCTGCGCCAACAGGGCGACTTTTTCTTTACGCAAACCCGCGTCCTCCACACTCGCCAAAGTGTCTTCCGGCTCCCAAACGGTTCCTTCTTCGTTAATTGTTTCCATTGCAATTTCG
>NZ_JAWRXG010000377.1:0-248 GCF_046535135.1 Arthrobacter sp. SIMBA_036 | reverse complement strand
AGACTCCTCAAAATTATATCTACACATCATCCGGTGATTTGCAGAATATTGAAAAAATGATTACCAGAAAAGACATTGGCGGTGTACAGATTGTCTACAACTGGAGAGCATTGGAAACTTCTAAAGACGTTTATGATTTTTCCAGAATTGAAAAAGACCTTCAATATTTAAGCCAGTTAAACAGGAAATTATTTATCCAGCTTCAGGACCGTTTTTTCGAGCCCGAAGCCCGATATGTTCCTGATTAT
>NZ_JAWRXG010000376.1:0-248 GCF_046535135.1 Arthrobacter sp. SIMBA_036 | reverse complement strand
CAGGGAACTCACGAATGCCGACGCGCGTCTGGTCGTGACCGACCTTACTGCCGCAGGTATGACTGCCATTGTCGCCGCGCGGCCAGATATCATCAATACTTGGCACGCTCTTCTTCTCCGTGCGGAGAAAGCGAAAAAAAGAAGTCTTCACCTGTTTGCCATTCGGTTTGCAGGCGCGATAGCCGGGGAGCATGCCGACTTGGCAGTTGAACTTTTCCGCGCATACTCCGCTGTTAATCCGCTGGTAC
>NZ_JAWRXG010000375.1:0-248 GCF_046535135.1 Arthrobacter sp. SIMBA_036 | reverse complement strand
ATGTCGAATTTACCCAGCCCTGTTTCTGGTACCGGCAAATGGAACCGGTTCCAAACTGCGACCTAAAAAAAGCGCTGTTGCGCTTGGGATGAGCGAATAGTGCGCCGAGGCGAAGGCCGTGCACCATAGTGGAATTGCCCAGGCCTCAAGTTGGCACGCTCATCGCCCAGCGATCAGGGGCTGCTGGCGAGACATAGCGCAAGAAACCGCTCAACCACGCGCGAGGGCGCGCTTGCATGCGGCACCAG
>NZ_JAWRXG010000374.1:0-248 GCF_046535135.1 Arthrobacter sp. SIMBA_036 | reverse complement strand
GGCGCCCCCAATCGTCACCAAA
Source organism: Arthrobacter sp. SIMBA_036 (assembly GCF_046535135.1). Lineage (NCBI taxonomy): Bacteria > Bacillati > Actinomycetota > Actinomycetes > Micrococcales > Micrococcaceae > Arthrobacter > Arthrobacter sp. SIMBA_036. Next base: position 226 of record NZ_JAWRXG010000374.1, on the reverse strand, counting down.
AGGCTTTTCGGGGTGAGTATCGGTCGTGGTGGCGAAGCCATCGAGAGAAATCAAAAGATCGACGCGAACGGCCATGGCGGGGCTCCGTTTAGTAAGGTAACTGCCTTCCTATCGCAATGACGATAGTAAGGCAAGTACCTTTTTAAAGTTGACCGGCCGGTAACTCGGCGCTAGTCATAAAACATGCCTTACCATTTGAACCCGCTGGACCTCGCCTTCCACGCCC
>NZ_JAWRXG010000373.1:0-248 GCF_046535135.1 Arthrobacter sp. SIMBA_036 | reverse complement strand
ATGCTTTTTAAGATGCATACACCCTCCAGTTAAAAGGGTGCAAAACCTGAAGAAGTGTAGGATTGTGGCCTTCCAGCATCTTCCTCAGGCTTAACAAACGTATCTTACTACGTATTCGTAGTGCGCGAAGCACCGAGCCACGAATGTCAGATATGATGTATAATATCGTTATCACAGGAGTCTTAGGTATGAAACCATTAGTTACCTGCGGCTGCTCAAGACAGTTAGTATTCCAGTTGGTTTGGAAC
>NZ_JAWRXG010000372.1:0-248 GCF_046535135.1 Arthrobacter sp. SIMBA_036 | reverse complement strand
CGTTAACTATTCGATCACCATCAGAATATTCATAAAAGCGCCACATGGTTATCATAGATGGCAATACAAATACAAAGCTAAAAATAAGTATTACAATAAAGTAATTTTTTACAAAATTTTTATACATGATTAAAAATCAAAATAAAGAAATGGTTGGTTTTCTGTCACAAAGAAAATGGACAGGCTAAAAAACAATGTCATAAAAAAATATTTCTTATTGGGTTGAAAAGAGCATGCTAATTCCATAC
>NZ_JAWRXG010000026.1:0-6228 GCF_046535135.1 Arthrobacter sp. SIMBA_036 | reverse complement strand
CAACCAACCCCAACCGGACCTTTTCCGATGAGGCAACGTACCCGGCTCCGCGGACCTTTTCCATGAGTCAACGCGGGGGGTTCCGCATGGGCTCCGGACATGAAAGCATGAAATTGCGTCTTCAGAAGTGGGGACCTCAAGGACAATGAGCTGGCGGACGCTTCGGGCGCCCCCAGCGGCGGGGAAAGTCCATGGAATCAGACCCACTGAAGGCTGCAAGAACGCTGGTGCAAAAGCACGACATATCCTCTGACGACTTATGGGCTTGGTATTGGGCAAACGGAGGAAGCGCAGAGCCCCTCGACTTTGACGCCTACCTTTTCGGCCTCGAGGACCGCGATCCCTTCGACATGAAGATTCTCGCCTGGGCGATGGAAGACATGGAGGAGCGATCCCTCCTCTAATTGAGCGACACCTCCCCTAACCCGCGACAGCTACTGTTGACCCATGGCTACAGTTCTTGAGGCCGACAGACTGGTTGTGGGCTACGCCGGGTCGCCGGTGTGCGGTGAAGTGTCCGTATCAGTGAGGGCCGGCGAGGTCTTGGGAGTTGTCGGGATCAATGGTGCCGGCAAGTCCACTGTGGCGCGCACCATCGCTGGCCGGCAGGCTCCCTTGTCCGGGCACGTCAAGGTCCACGGACTCCTCATAGACCCCGACGCCGTGCCGTTTCGTCGCGAGGTCGCAGCAGTCTTCGACGAGGACCTCTTCTTCCCGTCCTTGACCGTGCGCGAACACCTGCTCCTGATCGCCCGCGGTCACTCGTTGGACCAACCCGAAGCGCGGGTTGAGGAGGAACTGGCGTTCTTCGGGCTCGCGGGACGCGCGCACGCAGTCCCAGATGCCCTCTCTTCCGGCCAACGCCGCCGGTTGCTTCTGGCCGCCGGGCTGATTCGTCCGTCGTCGCTCCTTATCCTTGACGAACCCGAACAGCGCCTTGATCCCCAAATGCGCGTGGCCATTGGCGGCCGCATTGCCCACCACGCGCGGGCTGGCGGTGCGGTTGTCTTAATAACCCATGATCCCCAGTTGTTGCTCGCCACCGCGTCCAGGTGTTTGGTGATCGACGAGGAAGTGCAGGAATTCAAGCCGGACAAGGGAGCGTCCATCATTGCCGGCTCTTAAGGCCCCCGCCTCCGGGAAACAGGAGTCCAGCCGCGTACTTTCCGCAGAAATCGTCCGCTTCACGCATCGTTCAGCCCGTCGGTATGAACGTCGGCAGATCTCTTGGGGCGACCGCTTCATCGACGTCTACAACAACGTGCTCGGACTCGGCGTCGCACTGGCCATGGCCGGTTCCTTCGTCTTCGCCATGCGGAACGAGATTGCCCTGCGGACCGCGGTGTCGAGCATCGTTCGGAACCACTGGTTCGTGCTGCCACAGCCTGCTCTCTGGAGCCTCCTCGGCTTGGCGGTCCTCGCTGCCATGAGCAACCTGTCCCGCAAGCTGGGACCGATAACCGTTACCGGGCCCGAAAGCACGTGGTGGCTTCCGCTCCCCCTCGACCGGCGTCCGATGGTTGGTCCCCGATTCCTCCGCAAAGTAGCCCTTACCGCCGTGGGCTCAGCACTGGCTTACCTCTTGTTCAGCGTGATGACTACCCTCGGCCGCAGCCCCGGGGAGCACCTCCTCGCATCGGTTGCGTTTGGTGCGGCCGGCATGATTGCAGTGCTATTGGCAGCGACGCAACAGCTCGGCATCCTCCGAGGACGGCTCGGACGATTCGTTGCCGCACTGGTACTGCTCCTGAGTGCTGTTGTGCCTGCCCTTGCGCCCGGGCCCCTACCCGTAGCGGCGCTGTGCGTGGCCGCCGTCGGGCTCTTGATACTCGTCGCACCCAGAGCCGGGCTGGTGAGCGCCGAAGAGCTGACTCGGGGAGGAGCGCTGGCCAGCCAGGCCAGTGCGTCGCTGTTCGCAATGGACTCCAATGAGGCGTTGCGCGCGCTGGGCAGTGGGAAACTGCCGTCCAAGAACGACGGCGGTCGGGCGGCTGCTTTCTATGGCAAGCCTGTCCGCGGGCCTGCCGCGGCCTTGATCCGTGCCGACATAGTGGCCTTCCTGCGTTTGCACCCACCCCTGCTTCCGCCCTTCGTTTGGCTCGGAGCGTGCGTGGCTTCGCTGCTGGTGGAAGGGGGGCTGCCGGAATTCGTACAGCTGGCAATCATCGTCATTGCCGGTTGCGCCACCCCCGCAGGGATGGGCAGCATTGCCCGACGTGCCGCACTGGTACCGGAACTTGATGCTCTGCTGCCGTTGAACGGGGCAGTGGTCCGGACCAGTAGGATACTGATGCCTGCAGCTGCCATGGCTCTTTGGATGACGGTTCTCAGCGCACTATTGGTGTTGCTCGGCGCCGCTGATCCTGCCCTCGTCCCCGTGGGAGCCTTGGCAGGTGTCGGGATGGGCGCCGGGACGCTCCGCGCGGCCACGAGACCAGGGGCGGACTGGTCGTTACCACCGATTGAAACGCCTTTCGGACCGGTTCCCCGGGCTCAGCTCACATCAGTTATGCGGGGACTGGATGTGACCATCCTGGCGATGATTCCCGTGGTCTTCTCCCTGTACTTGGGACGTGTCCTGTTGCCGGTCATGGCGGTCCAGGCGGTGTTCAGCGCGGGTATCTTCCTGGTGGTTGTTCTCTCACGTCCGCGCCGTAGCCAGGGCGGGGTTTAGTCCGTTCCCAGAGCAGTACTGCATCAGAGCATGACGGTGCCCTCGATGCACGTGCTCGACGCTCCGCCGACCCACACCACCCCATCCACGGCCTGGACGTGAATCCGGCCTGCCCGGCCCAGCACCGTGCCCTGCGCCGCGACGTACTCTTGGGGCGCACGGCCACTGCCGGTCAACCACTGTGCCGCCCCGGCATTGAAGCTGCCGGTCACCGGGTCCTCCGTCATGGCATCCCCGGGGATGAACGTCCGGACCTCAAAATCGACGCCGGTTCCAGCCCGATGCGGTCCGATCACGCCTACTTTGAGCTCACCCATCTCCGCAAGGTCCGGGTCGATGGCGAGCACTTCTTCGGCTGAACCCAGGAGTACTCCGATCCACTCGGGTCCGTTGACTAACCAGGCAGCGTCGAGCATGGATTTTGCAGGAATCCGCAGACTTGCAGCCAACCTGTCCCGCAGCGCGTCGCTTACTGCCTCAAAACGTGTCAGTGGGGGCGCCGCAAACGCCAGCCGCCCGGCGTCGTGCTTGATCCGCACCAAACCGGCGGCGCATTCCTGGACCACCACCCCGTCGGCCTTGGGCGTACCGCCTGCACGGAGCCAGGTGTGCGCCGAACCCAGTGTGGGGTGGCCTGCGAACGGGAACTCCTCGCTGCCAGTGAAGATCCGCACCTTGTAATCCGCGGTAGGGTCTGTGGGCGGCAGCAGGAACGTCGTTTCCGAAAGGTTGGTCCAGTTGGCAAAGTGCTGCATCGTTGCACTGCTCAGCCCCTCGGCGTCGACGACGACGGCCAGCGGGTTCCCGAGGTATGGCACCTCTGAGAAGACATCGACTTGGTGGAACGGACGGATACGTGTGGATTCTGGGCTCACTGCTGCAGGCTACCATCGGCATGGTTGGACCAGGCACGGATGGACCCAGTGCTGTTGGACCAGGCGCGCTTGAAACCGGCGCGGTTGCAGGTGACGAAAGCAAAGGACCCCCACCTCCGGAATCCGGCGGCGGGGGTCCTTCTTTGCAGTCTGGGACTACTTCCCTGCTACGACCTCAAGGTCGATCACAGCGGAGACGTCCTCGTGCAGGCGAACGTTGGCCTGGTACGAACCGACAGACTTGATGTGGTTCGGCAGTTCAACATTGCGCTTGTCGATTGCGCCGAGGCCAGCGGCCTCAACAGCAGCAGCGACGTCAGCCGGCTTGACCGTGCCGAAGAGACGACCGGACTCGCCGGCCTTCACCTCGAGCTTGACCTTCTTGGAGGACAGCGCGGAAGCCTGAGCCTGTGCAGCTTCAACCGAAGCGTGCGCACGAGCAGCACGGGCTGCCGTGATGGACTCGACCTGCTTCTCGCCACCCTTGCTCCAAGTCAGAGCGAAGCCGCGGGGCACCAGGAAGTTACGTGCGTAACCGTCCTTGACCTCGACGACGTCGCCAGCAGCACCGAGACCGGTTACTTCGTGGGTCAGAATGAGCTTTGCCATGTTAGTTACCCTTTCCCTTAGCCGCGGCCAGCGCCGGAGTAAGGCAGCAGTGCAACTTCGCGGGCGTTCTTGATTGCCTGGGCGATCTTGCGCTGTTCCTGAACGGTAACGCCAGTGACGCGACGAGCGCGGATCTTTCCGCGATCGGAGATGAACTTGCGCAGCAATGCTACGTCCTTGTAGTCGATGACAGTGATGTCAGCGGCCTTCAAGGGGTTGGACTTTGGTTTGGGCTTACGGAGTTCAGCCTTAGCCATCGTGGAGCTCCTATTCTATGGAGCCCGTGGATATTGATCCACGGGATGGTGGTGTTCGACGGCCTTCCCCGCCCGGGTGCCTTTCGGCAAACTGGCGGCATCCGGCGTCGGACGATTTCTTGGTGTTTAGAAGGGAGGTTCGGAATCCGGGCCGTTGCCCCAGCCGCCTGCATTGCTGACACCGGGCGTAGCCCAAGGGTCTTCCTGCTGTGCGGGCTGGTTGCCGCCCCAGGTTCCTCCGGAGTTGCCGCCACCCTGGTTTCCACCAGGAGCGCCGCCTCCAAAGCCACCGGAATTACCGGCGTTACCGCCACCGAAGCCACCCTGACCCCCGCCGGAGCGCTGGGTACGGTTGACCTTGGCGTTTGCGTAACGCAGGCTGGGGCCGATTTCGTCGACCTCCAGCTCGATAACTGTGCGCTTTTCGCCTTCTTTTGTTTCGTAGGAACGGCTCTTCAAACGGCCGGAAACAATGACGCGCATGCCCTTTGTGAGGGACTCGGCCACGTTCTCAGCTGCCTCACGCCACACCGATGCGCGGAGGAACAGGGTTTCCCCGTCCTTCCACTCATTGGACTGACGATCGAAGGTCCGGGGAGTAGACGCAATGGTGAAGTTCGCTACCGCCGAACCTGACGGTGTGAACCGCAGTTCGGGGTCATTGGTGAGATTACCGATGACCGTAATAGTGGTTTCGCCTGCCATCTACTGCCTCCTTGTTCGTTCCTGCGGGGTAAAGATTGAAAGCCGGGAGCTGAAATTACTCAGCTACAACCTTCTGCTCTTCGGGGCGGGTGATCTTGGTGCGCATGATGGTCTCGTTGAGACTCAGCTGGCGGTCAAGTTCCTTGGCGGTTTCAGGCTTGGCGGTGAAGTTCACCACGGCGTAGATACCTTCGGACTTCTTCTTGATGTCGTAGGCGAGGCGACGGCGGCCCCAGATGTCAACCTTTTCGATGGTTCCACCATCGGTGGTGATGACATTCAGGAACTTCTGAAGCGACGGCTCTACGGTACGCTCTTCGACCTCGGGGTCGATGATTACCATCAATTCGTAAGGACGCATATGTGAACCCACCTCCTTTGGGCTAAGCGGTTACGGCATTTCCGTAACAGGAGGTTCATTTGCGATGCTGCGCACACGCCACCACCGAAAGACCGGCAGAGGGCGTAACACAGACTTCAACATCTTAGTGCATCTCCTGCACTCAAAGCTATTCGGCAGGATTGGGCCGTGGAAGCGGACAAGTTGTCTATGTGGATAACCGTTCGGGCCACCCGTGATACTTGGACCATGACCGTCTTGAAGTCCATCACCCTCTTCATCCTTGCTGCGGCGGCGGAAATTGGCGGGGCGTGGCTCATCTGGCAGGCCATCAGGGAGGGCAAGGCCTGGTGGTGGGCTGGCCTGGGCGTGCTTGCGCTGGGAATCTACGGGTTATTCGCTGCCTTCCAGCCCGAGGCCCACTTTGGCCGCGTTCTCGCAGCCTACGGCGGAGTGTTCATCGCCGGGTCTCTCGTGTGGGGAATGCTGGTGGATGGTTTTCGGCCGGACCGCTGGGACGTCATTGGCGCCCTGGTCTGCATGGCTGGAGTGGCCGTGATCATGTTCGCACCCCGCGCTGGCAGTTAATCCTCACACCTGCGGCTAATCCTCACACCGGTACGTTGTCCGAACACGACGAAACCCCCGGAAAATTGTGGATCTTCCGGGGGTTTCACACTGTGCGCGGAGGGGTGTGTAGTTTCACGACATAGTTCACACGTGAGTCGGGACATCGTTCTCAGGTGACACTTCCCCGGTGAGTCGGGA
>NZ_JAWRXG010000062.1:0-382 GCF_046535135.1 Arthrobacter sp. SIMBA_036 | reverse complement strand
TAATAACTATTTTTTTCATATTTTTTCATATTATATTATATTGGACAATCAACCTTTGGCCCGTCTTTTTTTACCTCAGAAGTCTTGCCATCGCTATCCTGTTCGTATAGCTTGGCTCCCTCAATTTTCATGCTCTTTTCCATGAACTTAAGAAATTCCTTTTGCAGGGCATCCCTTGACATGTTAGGGTTTCCCATTTTATCAGAATAAATACTATTTAAACTTTTAATTTCATTAGGGCTATACATTGTAAGCTTATCAGGATCAATGTTGTCCCCCCTTAACTGGTATATTCCATCGGAGGTAACGACAGAAATAAATACCTTATTGACAGGAATTCCGTTTGCCTTAGCATTTTTAAGCAGCTGAATAAATAAGTTGA
>NZ_JAWRXG010000371.1:0-249 GCF_046535135.1 Arthrobacter sp. SIMBA_036 | reverse complement strand
CTCATTGTGGGCTTTCCCTGAATATTTCTATCTTCCTGATCTCCTGAATTTCTACCGCCAACCATATTTAAATCTGAATAATTCTTTGAAAGAGGTTTGCTCTTATCGTCCTGTGGCAGCATCTTCACCATCATAAAACCCAAAACTGCTGCAGCTGCACTCCCTCCAATACGATAAAGGAAAGGCTTATATCCTACATTTACACCTTCTTTTTCCACCTGATCATTGACTACTGGTACAACGCCAGCC
>NZ_JAWRXG010000370.1:0-249 GCF_046535135.1 Arthrobacter sp. SIMBA_036 | reverse complement strand
GCCAGAATGTCGTCGTCACACGGAACGTCACCTCGCGTAGATGCTGTCATGGACCCCTCCATCAACGCTGTTGGAATGGCGCACCCGCTCTTGCCCTGGATGCCATGTCAACGTTGCGTTGGCGGAGAACCTACACCCCGAACGTGTTCGCGTCTACGTTCGTCAATGGGCGGCCGCCGGCGTGATAATTCCAAGATTGCCGAGCCCGCTGACGATCAACTGGATTGCCACGGCGGTGAGCAAAATCCC
>NZ_JAWRXG010000369.1:0-249 GCF_046535135.1 Arthrobacter sp. SIMBA_036 | reverse complement strand
GGTCACTTCGGTGCCCTCAGCTATATCGACCGAGCCACCCGACACCGTGATACTCCCGTCGGTAACCGTACTGGTTACTGTCAGGTCACCCGCAACGTTATCCAGCTCGACGGTACCAGTCGCAGTAACGTCCTCTCCATTGTTGTCTGTAGCAGACACACCGATGATTAATTCACCATCCACCAGGCCAGAGACATCCGCGTTTACAGTGTAGTTGCCGTTCTCATTCACAGTCGCTGTGGCTGTTAC
>NZ_JAWRXG010000368.1:0-249 GCF_046535135.1 Arthrobacter sp. SIMBA_036 | reverse complement strand
ATGGCAGATTACGCCGACGGGCTTCCGCTGTTCGAAGAATGATCGCACAAAAGCGATGATGCCATTGTTGGCACGAAGCTTGTCTGCACCGACGCAGCCGCCAGGGATGACAAGGCCGTCGAAATCGTCGGCTGACACATCCCTGACGGCATTGTCGACCTGATAGCTGAGACCGGGATCCAGATCGCTGTTGTTCGTCTGCCCTTTCCCCGTTTCGATGCCAATGACGGATACCGCCGCACCTGCCGC
>NZ_JAWRXG010000061.1:0-382 GCF_046535135.1 Arthrobacter sp. SIMBA_036 | reverse complement strand
ACCACGCAGGTCTTGATCTTCGGGTATCCGGGCTGACCCTCCAGCATTTCTCTGATCGTGCGGACCGAATGCGAATAATCCGGCCCCAGCGCCGGTCCGAGTACCATGGTGGGGTTGACAGACGCGAGCTCCAGCCCGCGGCCTTCGTTGGCAATGAAGTCCCATGCCGCCCGTTCGGCAAGGGTCTTCGATTTCTGGTAGGGCGCGACGTTTCCGGTCAGATCGGTCCAGTCGGTCTCGACGAAGGGGCGGGCGAGCGGCTTGTGCCCAGCGCCGATTGCGCCGAAGGCCGAGGTGAGAACGACCCGCTTGACGCCTGAATCGCGCGATGCACGCAGAACGCGGAGGTTGCCATCGACTGCAGGCTTGATCCATTCCTCCT
>NZ_JAWRXG010000367.1:0-249 GCF_046535135.1 Arthrobacter sp. SIMBA_036 | reverse complement strand
ATATATAGAAAAGAAATCAAGCGATTGGCAAATTTTTTACCTAATTCCTTGAAATACTCTTGAATAAACTGGAGATAAAATATAGGTGAGGCAATGAAGGTAAACAAATTTATATATCTGTTAAATTCATGACCTCTTGAGGGACCACCAGCACTCATATAAGCTATTGAGATATCTAACAGGAAGAGAATTAGGACATACCCAGCTATCGATTTTCTGGTTTGACTCACCTTTACAATATAAAATATA
>NZ_JAWRXG010000366.1:0-249 GCF_046535135.1 Arthrobacter sp. SIMBA_036 | reverse complement strand
ATACCTATCAACTTTTGCATGCTTGACGTCCGCCGGTACGTTTGCGATTTCCTGTTCAAGTGGCAGAAGTAAATGGTGGGCAAGGAAGGCCTTATTGTGCTGGGATCCGAACGGCCGTGGCGCCGGTCCATCTTTAGAATTCTTATGTACGTTCTGTGGGGTAGAAGCGGAGCGCATACGCAGGACTGGCTGCCCGGCCTGTCTTTGACCATTCCACAGCAGCCATTTGAGACAGGAACGATCGTCTAT
>NZ_JAWRXG010000365.1:0-249 GCF_046535135.1 Arthrobacter sp. SIMBA_036 | reverse complement strand
AGTCCGGTCGAACCACCCGTCGGCCCTCGCGCCAGATGTCAGCGATTTCGGCACCATCGCGGCGATGCCTGCGTCATCGCATGCCTTGGTGTACGACGGAGTCAAGATTCGCACCGAACTCAGTGTTGCACACGGCGAATTCCTGTTGGCCGCGACCGCGCAGAACTTGCAGTTGCAACAAATCGTTGAGGGGCAAGCCCATGCCAGGGAAGAGCAGACACGGACAGGGCGCGCAGCGGCGCATCCAGG
>NZ_JAWRXG010000364.1:0-250 GCF_046535135.1 Arthrobacter sp. SIMBA_036 | reverse complement strand
AGGGCACCGTCTCGACCGCGACGGTCGAGCAGGCCGACGCGGCCGCCGCTTCCGCCAATGCCCGCGTCAGCTCCGCGGAGCAGGCGATCGAGGTCGCCCAGGCCGATCTGAAGGTCACCGACAGTCAGATAGCCGATGCCGACCTGAAGCTCGCCCGCACCGACGTGAAGACGCCCGTTGCAGGCACGGTGGCGGCCAAGAACGCCAATGTCGGCGCCATCGCATCCGGAACCGGCGATCCGATGTTCAC
>NZ_JAWRXG010000363.1:0-250 GCF_046535135.1 Arthrobacter sp. SIMBA_036 | reverse complement strand
CACCGAAGCCGATACCGACATCTATCTGTCGTCGCTGATCGCTCTCGGCTTCATCCTCTTCTTCGTGACCTTCATCGTCCTTGCCGCCGCCAAGCTGATGCTGCTGCGCATGGCAAAGCAGAGAGGCGAATAAGATGGCCGGTTCCAATTCCATCTATCGCAGCCGCCAGATCAAGAGCGGCATTGCACTGCCGCTCTGCACCGGCGCCACCGGCCTCGGCCTGATCTTCCTCGTCTGGATTCTCTGGAC
>NZ_JAWRXG010000362.1:0-250 GCF_046535135.1 Arthrobacter sp. SIMBA_036 | reverse complement strand
AAGCCTCAATTCAGAATGTGCAAGATCTGGTTTTGGAACAAACATTTAGCTAAAAAATGAACTATAATTTTTCAACACTAAATGATAGAGATCTTGAAGAGTTAACGAGAGATTTACTTTCGAAAAAACTTTCCATTGATTTTCAATCATTTAAACCTGGTCCAGATCAAGGAATTGATTTACGATATTCCACTTTTAATGATGAAAATGAAATAGTTGTTCAAGTTAAACACTATAGAAATTCAGGCAT
>NZ_JAWRXG010000361.1:0-250 GCF_046535135.1 Arthrobacter sp. SIMBA_036 | reverse complement strand
GAATTCTTCCAGCACGCGGAAGGCATCGTCATCGAGCCTTGTTTCCGACAGCACCAGCTTTTCCCTGAGGCGGCGGGCAATATCGGCAGGCGAGCGGCTGGCATTGGTCGAATAGCCGGTCGCTTCCATCGTCTGATCGATATGGGCGATGAGCGCCTTGTCATCGCCGGCTGCAACGAGCCTGGCAATGTCGTCATCGAGGCCGGTGACGAATTGCGGGCTGACGAGGCTGGCCAGCAGCGCCTCAATC
>NZ_JAWRXG010000025.1:0-7083 GCF_046535135.1 Arthrobacter sp. SIMBA_036 | reverse complement strand
TGATGGCAAAGTACGTTATCCGTTTTCTTCCCATGCGCGGGCGTTAGGGACGCTGATTCTTCTTGAAGACGATGTAGTCGGACATTCGCGTGGCTGCGCGGGCTGCGTGCTGTGTGATGACCGCGGGGCTGTAGTCGAGTAGATCAATGAGTGTTCGGGCGTCGACTTCCTGGGTGAGGTCGCGGAGTGTGGCGTTTCGGGCCCGTTGTGCGTCGATTCCAAGGACTTTGAGCCGCTCGGAAAGGGTCGCCGGATGAAGGTGCTGGCCCGCGCGGGTGCCGGGGAAAAGCCACGAGGTATTTGAGTTCGTCGTGTTCTGGTTCTCAGATCCCTCACGCTGGCTCCAGAACATCTCGGTTATTGCTGCGGGGATAGTGGCCGGCGTGGTCCCAAGCTTGAGAAGCATGCCCTCGGGAGTGATGCTGATGTGTTCGTGGCGGAGCATGACGATCTTGTTCAGTGGATGTGCCCAGAGCAGCAAGATCAGCCCAGCGAGGCGTGTGGATCTTATGACGTGGCCGTGTTCCAGACAGTTGCGCACGAGTTCAATACGTTCCGCCTGAGTGATCATTGGCGTGGATTGAGCGGGACGGACCGGCGCGTCGAGGTGCCCTCGTCGTGTGCTGTCGCGGTTGAGCCACCGGACAAAATTACGGATGTGCTTGCGGGTGCTGGGCCCGGTACTGAGATATTCGTCGATGTGGGCTTGTCTTAGTTCGCCCGCTGCGATGCCGTGAGAGTCACGGAGCCAGATGAGGAGCTTGCCTGCTTCGGTGATGTCCTGTTTCGCTGCGTGGGTAACGGTCTCGAGATTCACGACCGGGTCTGTTGCTTTGTCCCGGATGCGTTTGAGGTGGTGCCATGCCGCGTAGCGTTCGATCACCTGGCTCGTGCCGTCGTCGGGGAGGTTGCTGATCCTTGTGGCCAGCCAATGTTCGAAGCGGGTGAGATTTTCATTGCCGCGCCCTGGCATCATGCGGTGGTGGACCATCAGGGCGCGCAGGTGTTCGGCGGCAGTGGACCGGGGAAGGGCATCGAAGGCCTCGTGAGTGAGCGGGAGACTTCGGTCTCCGATTGCTTCGAGTAGTTCCCGGGCCTTGGTGCCGCGGCGCATGTAGGTGTAGATGCTCTCGGGTCTGCCGGTTTCGGTGAGGAGGCCGATCAGCCGGCGCAGACGGAAATCATCATTGGGTTTGAGCACTGCCGTGAGGTCGTCTGTGAGGGTGCAGCGGATGCAGAGACCGCCCCGGAACCGTTCGGATTCGCGTTTGCATCGTGTGCAGGTCAAGGCAGTAGTGATGTCAGCGCAGTCGCGGCAGATGGGTTCTTGGTCTGGCGAGCGGCCAGGGAGCATGCGGGTCTCACCGCAGTTGGGGCACTTCCCGCGGCTGTGGGTGGCCTCTGTGAAGCAGGCTCCGCAGACTGGGCCGTCGGGCCAGTGCACCCGGATCTTGGCGACTTGCTGGTGGCACCGAGCGCAGGTGTAGTCTCCGCTTGAGCGTGGTCGGCCGCGTTTTTTGGGGGAGGGCAGATCGGTGAGTGTTGGCGGGCGTGCGGAGCCGTTGCCGCCGGTGGCTGGACGCCCTTGGCTAGTCATCGTCCTCGACGATCCGGGCGCGGACGGGGCGGTAGTTTCGCATGTCCGGGACATCTCCAGTCGCTGTTTTGCGGTGGTGCCGGATGGTCTTGGTGTCGCTGGCCGTGTAGGTGATCAGGTCGTTCGGCGTTACGTCCAGGGCATCGCAGAGTGCAACGAGGACCTTGAAGGAGATCCGTTCAGGTTCCTGGGTCACGATCCGCCAAATGGCATTGGCGGTCAAGGTGATGCCGCGATCGTGCAATAGGGCGGCGAGTTCCTTGGCCGTATGGACCCCGCGGCGTGCCATGATCTCGCGGACCCGCCAGGTGTAGTCGATCTCTCGTCTGCTCATTAGTGTTTCCTCTCGCGCAGTTCCAGGGCCGCATTGATGATTCGTTCATGCACCCGCTCAAGTGCGAGGCGCTGGTAGTCGGGGGAGGGCAGGGTGTAGATCGAGGTCGTGGCCGCGTGCTCGTGGCCGAGCTGCAGCTGAACGAAAGCCACATCGAAACCCTCACCGGTAACCAGGTGGGTGGCATACGAACGGCGGAAAGAGTGCAGGTCCAGTCCCGGCGGGAGCCCCAGCTCGTCTACAAGGTCATGGAGCCGGCCGATCAGATGTGATTCGCCAACAATTTTTCCCGCGCTGGTAGGGAAGAGGTCTGTGACGGGATGCCCATAGCGGGGGAGTCCGTTCCTGATCCAATCGGCAACCATTTCAGCGGACCACTCCCAAACCGTCAGGACGGAACGGACCTTCTTCGCGGAGCCGCGGTGCGGCTTGCCCCAGCGCACCCGGAGTACGCCATGGTCTCCAAGAAACGGAGCCTTGCCGTTGCGCGAAAAGTCCGCCACCTGCAAGTGGCGCAGTTCGTCCGAGCGCAATCCCCATCCGTAAGCTGTCTTGAACGCAATCGCATCACGCCAGGCAGCCAGTGCACCCTTGCGGCCCGAGTCCAGGATCCGCACGACCTCAAGGTCGGCCAGATCAAACAGCTCCTGCAGCTCACGCTGGCTAAATGGCCGCTTGGCAGGACGGGCTTCGGTGGGCTGCGCGTGCGTCACCCGGTTCAGCTCGGTTACCACCTGGGCAAAGACCTGACCAAAGAGCCTCGCACTCTGCTCACACCAGTCATAGTGCGGGCTGCAGGCATAGTCGCAAAACAACTTCACCGCACCTTGGTAAGACCGGACCGTCCCATGGGACAGATTTCGCACAGCACGCGCATGAGAGAAAAAATCGTCCGCGTCGCCCAACGTCCACTGCCATGGATACCGGCCGGAAAAGTCCACGAGGCTCAGCACGACGTTCCGCCTGGTGCGGATAGTCGACGGCGAGAAATCCTTCGCGCGCTGCTGGCGCTCCCAGCCATCCAGGACAAGCGTCAGGAACGACTCCGGATCCGGCGCTTCGCCGCCGAAAGGAACAAACAGAACATTCTCATCATCCTGCGCCATGGTCAGTCCTTGCCTCATCGCAGCTCTTTGCGATCTTCGCACGCAGATTGCGAGAACCGCAATCACTGCTGGCAAAAAGGCTGCTCGCAGGCCACTTAGTGCGAGCCATCAAGGCGCTCCACGGAACTCACTCCCGCTGTTCCCCGGCGCCCTAACATCAAAATGAATCTGCAGGTCAAGTACTCATTAGGGGAGAGCGTCAATACGTTCCCCGAAAGCTCACGATGTGCACGATTCGCACTTAGTGTCATTACTGGTTGACATAAGATAAGTTATCGGCGTCTAAGCAGGACGAGTAGAAGTAGATGAGAGAACCCGTCCCAACCTGCCTTCCGGCGTTTTCGCACGTCAGATGCGCCTGGCGATTGTTGGCGTCCATTAGCTGCCGCGACGGAGTGCGCGCGGTGGCGCGGCTCAGCAACGTAATCTCTCATTAGATGAGAGATTTTTGCGTACAGTTGGGTCAGTGAGTATCGAACCTGGGCGGATTCCGGCCTTTCTGACCAACGTGAATGTCGGGCTGCTGCGTGCCGAGGATCGCGTCTTTGAAGCGATGCTTGATGGCTGGCGGGCACAGATGCTGGCGCGCGGGTTGTCGACGTCGTATATCAAGAGCTCGTGCGGGACGGTCCAGCGGTTCCAGGAGCATGCGAATGAGTACCCGTGGACGTGGTCCGCGCACCACGTGGATGAGTTCCTGGCGGACCGGCGCAGCTCCGAGAAAGGTCTGGCTTTATCAACCCTGAGGGCTAATTCCGGCGCCATCAGGGCGTTCTGCTCCTACCTGACGGATGGACGTTACGGTTGGGCGGCCTTCTGCGAACGGGTTTTCTCGGACATCCCGGTGCAGGTCGTCTTCGAGTGGAACTCGCCCCGGCACACAACGGATGATGCGATGCCGGCACGCCGCCGGGCGTTCACCAGGGCTGAGCTGCAGACCTTCTTCGACGCCGCCGACGACCTGGTCGACACCGAGTTCGCCAAGGGATCCAAGCGATGGCTTCCAGCCCTAAGGGACTCGACGGCGTTCAAAGTCGCCTACGCCTACGGGCTCCGGCGGCGGGAACTGGCCATGCTCGAATACGTCGACTTCGGGCCCAACCCGCACGTTGAGTCTTTCGGCCGGTTCGGGGCGCTCCAAGTGCGCTGGGCCAAGGGAACCAAGGGCTCAGGCCCCCGCCGCCGCACCGTTCTAACTGTCCCCGAATTCGATTGGGTCGTCGGGCTCCTTGAATACTGGCTCTCCCCTGACGGCCGCAAACGTTTCCCCACCGCCGACCGATCGGCCAGCCTGTGGCCCTCGGAACGCTCCGGCTCCACGGTTTACCGCAACTTCGACCGCTCCTTTCAGCGCGTGAGGAAAATCGCGGGCCTCCCGGAGGAACTGTCCCTGCACACGCTGCGGCATTCGTACGTGACGCACTTGATCGAGGCCGGCTACGACCCGCTGTTCATCCAGCAGCAGGTCGGGCACAGCTACTCCTCCACCACGGCCCTCTATACTTCCGTGTCGGCGGACTTCAAACAGAAGACCATCCAGAAAATGATCGCCCAGCGGCTACGCAGCGGCGGCACTGACGAGGGGAACGGCCATGGCTGAACAGCGACGGATCGGCTACCGCTGGAACCTCCGGCAACTGATGGCCCAACGCAACCTCTGGAAGACCACCGAGCTTCTCCCCCTGCTGAAATCCCGGGGTATCAATCTCTCCAACGCCCAGGTCCACCGGCTCGTCACCGGAACACCCGAACGCATTCCCGCCCAGACCTTCGCGGCGCTCTGCGACATCCTCGAATGCACGCCCAACGACCTCTTCGAACCCTACGTGCAGATGCGCGCTGCCAAGACAGCGAATGCACCGAAGAAGCCGGAAGACCTGGGAATCGCCCCCGGCGCACCTATCGCACGACGGATCCGCGTGCTGCCGCCGGACGAAGATGCCTAGGCCCCGGAAAGCCAGCGACCCCGCAACATGGCCCGAACCATGCGGACGCTGCGCTGAACACCACCAAATCGCGGTCCGCTGGCCCGACGGCGGAATCTGCGGCTACTGCTACCAGCAGGCCAAAAGAACCCGAGGCACCTGCGCCTGCGGTCACGAGGGCGTCCTGCCCGGCCGCGTCGACACGCTGCCGGCATGCCGGAGCTGCTCCGGAGTCCAGCTCAACATCGACTGCATCGGATGCGGGAGGGAGGATGAACTCCACTCAGGGAACCGATGCTGGTCATGCATCCTCGCAGCTACCGTCGACAGGCTCCTCAGTCCACCGGATAACCAGCCACCCTCCCCGGCGCTCCGGGCAGTCGCCACCGCCTTGAAGTCCATGAAGCGGGCCAACAGCGGCATGACCTGGATCCAGCAACCACACGTCACCGCCTTCCTCCAACAGCTCGCGGCCGCGCCTGTGATCACACACGCACGCCTCGACGAACTGCCGGCATCCCGCACCCGCGAATACGTCCGAGGACTGCTGGTCGAACACAATGCGCTGCCGCGCCGCGATGAACTCTGCGCAAGGTTTAGTGACTGGTCCGAGCAGGCACTCGAGCGGGTCACTAGCCAGAAGAATCGGGACATCATCCGGCGCTACATCCGCTGGCACCACCAGCGCCGGATGAACCAGATGGGCGAGGTCACCCAAGGCACGTTCCTGAGGGCCAAACAGTCAGTCACCGTAGCTATCGAACTTCTGAACTGGCTCACCGAACGAGACACTGAACTCGCAGAACTGACCCAAGCCCACCTGGACCGATGGCAAGCAGAAGGCCCCACGACGCGAGGCATCGCCTCACGCTTCCTCGACTGGGCAACCAGAACCAGCCTCATCGATCCCTCATTGAAGCTGCAGCCCCACCGCCGCGGCACCAGCCCAAGACTCGATGCAGCCGCTCAAGCAGAGCTCGTCCACAACCTAAGCCACACGACCGACATCAACCCGAGGGACCGCGCAGCAGCCATCCTCGTCCTGGTCTTCGGGCAGCAGGTTTCCGATATCGTCCAGCTGACGTGGGACGACGTCACCGTGACAGAGGATCTGGTCACGGTCACCTTCGGAGCCGTCGAGATCGCACTAACACCGCCGCTCGATGAACCCTGGCGCGAACTCGCAGCCACGCCAACCCATCACCAGACAGCAGCGCACCCCAACAGCAACTGGGTATTCCGCGGCGGCTCACCCGGCCGGCACATCCAAGCCTCAACCCTCACCCATCGATTGAGTAAGGCTTTCAGCAGCCGGGCGGCCAGGCTCGGAACACTGCACGAACTCACCAAACTCGCTCCAGTGGCCATCATCGCCGAAGCACTCGGCTACTCCCCAGCCACCATCGATCGACATGCCCTGGCATCATCGGCCAACTACATGGAATACATGTCCGCACTCTCCACGCATCAGTCGGAGGCAGGAGTTCGGTCCGCACCGTGAAGTAGCATGGCCGCATGTCTGACCCGGACGAAAACGAGGAACCGCTGCAGTCATTGCCCCCAGGGATGCCCAAAAGATACGCCGAGTACCGACCTGAGACTCCCGGCAAGCCCCTACCACCCCCAACGAACGTTGGAGGCTACGATGAGCTGCTCGAGTACTGCCAGCGGAAGGGGCTGTCTCTTCCTCGCTCGCGACAGGGACTCACAACAATTGATTCTCTGATTGAAAGCGCGGAAAACACGACGCCTCTGTCAGCCTTGGTAAGGCCAATAGGCATGTTTTATGGAGATGTCCTGACCCACACCATCTCTGGTGCGCACTGGAAAGTAATCAACGAGAATTTTCCGGAGGTCAGCATAACCACACGCACGAGCGTCTCGGTGATCGAGGTTGCGCAAAGACGGCTGGATCTCGGCCTGCCAACTCTGACAATGAACTACGATCATGCGCTGGACCTGGTACGGGGAGAGCCACCTCAAAGTCATTGAGACTTCGGTATAGGCCCGGATCGCCCCAACGGTTGCTAGAACACGCCTCTGGAACGGAGCTATAAGAACGCCGCAGCCAACGAGGGGCACCAACAACTCGTCCCACTTCAACACGTCCCGCTGCCAGTC
>NZ_JAWRXG010000060.1:0-384 GCF_046535135.1 Arthrobacter sp. SIMBA_036 | reverse complement strand
CTACATAAGTTGAAACTAGAATTTATATCTTTTTCATTAAGACTAAGTTCATATAAGTATTTTCCTATACTCGATTTTCCTGTGCCATTATTTCCAAAGAAAAAATTAACTTTATTTAAATCAGGAATAATTGTTTGCTTTTTATAAGTTGCAACATTATTTAATTTAATTTCGGTTATCATGTTTTTAGTGTATTGTAAAAATAAATATATAAATTTTTTTGGTTGGAATCTTGTGAATTATAAAATTAAAATTCCAAATTTGGATTTTTGTACACACATTAGTGTATCTATTTTGGCTTGATTTGATATGACATAATCCCATCGGCTCATTAGTTCTTTACCTTCGTCAAAAGATTGTAAAATATACATTTTAAGGATTGGT
>NZ_JAWRXG010000360.1:0-250 GCF_046535135.1 Arthrobacter sp. SIMBA_036 | reverse complement strand
ATCACGCGGCGGCAGAGCGTTGTGGGCTTCAACATCGAATGAAGAACCGGTGAGTATTCAAATGAAAAAGAAAATTCAGGGGCGCTGTTCAGTGGCGATCATTGCGTCGAGCTTGATGCTCGGTGCATGTGCATCGAAACCTTTCGAGCTCGACACGCAACAAATGTCGTCGATCAAGACCATTGCGGTCGATGTGTCGAGGCCAACCACGTATTTTGCTGTGTCGGCCGGGGGGCCGGTGATCGTTCCG
>NZ_JAWRXG010000359.1:0-250 GCF_046535135.1 Arthrobacter sp. SIMBA_036 | reverse complement strand
ATCGAATTCCTGCCAAGCCTGAACTTTTTGTAGAGCGGTAACACCGAATGGCAGGAAGTGTTCCGGAGAAACGGTCGAGGCGTTCGATTGGTTATTAGTGCCGCGAGGCAAATTCTACTTCATCGAAGTTGCCATTGCTGGCGGCGTCGTAGACGTTGGCGGCCGCCCCGCTTCCATGCGTTCCTAAGGGCGTCAACTGCGCCATCAGCTCTTTCGCCTGCTGGATTGTTTCGCTCCCATCCTTGGCGTG
>NZ_JAWRXG010000358.1:0-251 GCF_046535135.1 Arthrobacter sp. SIMBA_036 | reverse complement strand
GGGCGATCTGAAATAACGCCCCCGTATCCGATCATATTGCCGGATAATACGCCCTTCTGTTCAAAAAGCGGAAGATAGATGACTTGTCCTCCGTCCGTTGTCAGTCTGACAGGGGGAAATGACGTGCCGGGAAGCTCTTCCATGAGGATTCCCCAATCATAGCTTTGAAACAATCCCGCCTGATACATGTCAGCGGCCCGATCCCATGCCTGGCGGGTCGTGTATACTGCTGTTTTTTGCATAGTTATCAC
>NZ_JAWRXG010000357.1:0-251 GCF_046535135.1 Arthrobacter sp. SIMBA_036 | reverse complement strand
GACTTTAGCGCTGTTTGATGCGATGAATGTCGCGTATGAGGAAGACGAGAAACGGACCTTCGTGAGGCGCAACCTGATCGGCCTCGCTTTTACCCTTGGGGCTACGATCGCCGTCTTTGCAATGATCGGGCTGGTGGCCGGATTGCCGATCGTCCTCTCTTACGTATGGTTGGGAGAGGTGCCCGAAGAGATCGCATTGATGATACGCTGGCCGGTCCTGCTTGCGATATTCTTTTGCGGCATCGTGGCCC
>NZ_JAWRXG010000356.1:0-251 GCF_046535135.1 Arthrobacter sp. SIMBA_036 | reverse complement strand
AACTTTTTCTAACGGGCGGTCTTCAAATTTTACACTCATGATGCTTCCTTGTTGTTCTTATGCTCTTATTATGGACAACAAAGCAATTGTTAGGCCAGAAATAAAATTCAATAAAATCAATTTCTTAAAATATTTTCATTCAACTACGTTGTGTTAAACAGCCAGATTCTAGCGAAATTGGCTATTCAACAAATGTTCTTGTCGTAATTTAATGGAATTGGATTACAAGTTTTTCTTCTTTAGTTATTTGG
>NZ_JAWRXG010000355.1:0-251 GCF_046535135.1 Arthrobacter sp. SIMBA_036 | reverse complement strand
CACTGGCATCGGGAACCGTCGGCCAATTTCTTCACCGCTTTCCGAAACTGCTGGCCTGGCAGGAGCGGTTCACCGGCATCGTCCTCATCGGCCTCGGCATCCGGCTTCTCCTCTCCGGCAGCCCATCTCCCGCGTCGTCGGCGGCGCGATCGAAATAGGAAAATAATCCACATTCATTTTCAGTATGTTAAGCTCCGCTAGGACCGGGAGCGCGAAAAAGTTGTGGCATCACTCTTTCGCTTCGCGCATTC
>NZ_JAWRXG010000354.1:0-251 GCF_046535135.1 Arthrobacter sp. SIMBA_036 | reverse complement strand
CCGGCATTCACAAGTTCTCGGATGCGGACTTCCTGTCTTGCATGGGCTGGCAGAAAGTCAGTGAGGGCAATACGCCGTTCAGCAGCGACGGACTGTGCGACGTGGATGCACTGAAGACAATCCTCAACGATGCTGCTCCGCACGACGTACCAGCGGTGGCAGGGGAGACGGCGGAAGCTCACAAGAAGCGAGTGCTGTCGGCGTATGTGAAAGGTAATGCCCGGGTACGGCGGCAGTTACGCGGCCTTGTC
>NZ_JAWRXG010000353.1:0-251 GCF_046535135.1 Arthrobacter sp. SIMBA_036 | reverse complement strand
ACAGAATTTTTATTACTTAAATCATCAATCAGTGCTTCCTTTTCTTCCAATAAAGCAGGGGTATCATATTTTTTATATATTTCTTTTGATAAATATTGCTTACTGTTATTCATAATACTGTCAGCTACAAACAGTTTATTAATGAACTTCAGCTGATTTTCCTTATCTCCTTGCTTTTTATAGTAGTCTATTAAAACCTCATACCCATTTCTTGTTACCGGATCAAACTTTTTGGATATCGACAAAACAGA
>NZ_JAWRXG010000352.1:0-251 GCF_046535135.1 Arthrobacter sp. SIMBA_036 | reverse complement strand
CCTGCGATGGCGAGCCCGACGATCCACAGCAGACTGTTATCGATGTCCGGTCCAATGTGCGGAAACAGCCACGTCCGCGCGGCGCCCAGAATCAACACCAGCACGATGTATTCAGGAACAGCCCCGCAGCGAGCGTGAACGCGAGGCGCCCTGCTTGCGTCGTGCCTATGCCCACCAGTCGCGCGCCGAGGCGATTCACCGACGTCGCGCGCAAAGCCTTACCCGAGATCGAGCGGTCGAAATACAGGTAC
>NZ_JAWRXG010000351.1:0-251 GCF_046535135.1 Arthrobacter sp. SIMBA_036 | reverse complement strand
GGATGGGAACTTACAAAAATACATGCCGGAATTTTATGGGCCAGCTTCCTGAATTCCATTCCGCTCATTCCTGTAAGGTGGGTTTCGATGATCAGGAGATCAATCGGAAGCTCCAGATAGGGAACTGCTTTCTCGGCCGAATCAAATGAGGCGACAATTTCTATATTTCCATAGAGTTTAAGATAATGTTGGAGGACAAGCCTGTCCAGTTCGTCATTATCAATAACCATACATCTAATATTAGGAATCAT
>NZ_JAWRXG010000350.1:0-251 GCF_046535135.1 Arthrobacter sp. SIMBA_036 | reverse complement strand
ACGGTCATCCTGTCGAACGGGAAGGAAACCGTCTCCTGCGGCGGGTTGATTGCTTTGCTTTCGTCGTGGCGATCATCGGTCATAGATTGAAAACGGTCGGTAGTTCGTGTGGTTTCGCCTACAGGAGCGACTTCTTGAGGAAGGATAACGCTTTTGCGGCGCCGGCGCTCGAAATCGTATGCCCTACGCCCGGCTCGACATCGAGCTCGACCTTGAAGCCCGCTGCCCCGAGCTGCGCTGCAGCCAGCGTC
>NZ_JAWRXG010000349.1:0-252 GCF_046535135.1 Arthrobacter sp. SIMBA_036 | reverse complement strand
CCAGAAGGTTCGTCTGGAAGGCGATCTCGTCAATCACTCCGATGATCTGGCTGATCTCACGGGAGGCCGCCTCGATGCGCTGCATCGCGCTGACGGTCTGCTCCACAACTTTGGTCGAGGCTGCGGTCGAAGCCCGGGCGCTTTGAACAAGCTGCCGGGTTTCCTTGGTGTTTTCCGATGACCAGCGGACGGTGGCGGTGATCTCGCCGAGTGCGGCCGTTGTCTCCTCAAGGGCTGCTGCCTGTTCGCGGG
>NZ_JAWRXG010000348.1:0-252 GCF_046535135.1 Arthrobacter sp. SIMBA_036 | reverse complement strand
CTGTGAACCCGGATGGCACCTGGAGCGTAGACGTCACCACGCCCTGGTCCGAGGGTGATTACACAGTCGATGCCAGCATTACTGATCCTGCTGGCAATGAAGCAACAGCGTCTGATAACGGTGCTATTGACACCACTGCACCAAATGCTCCAAGCCTTACTATCGCCAATGGCGACGACTTTATTACCGCGGATCAACTCACTAACGGCCAAGTCACTGTCTCTATTGGTTTAGGAAATACCAATGCTGTGG
>NZ_JAWRXG010000347.1:0-252 GCF_046535135.1 Arthrobacter sp. SIMBA_036 | reverse complement strand
ACAATACCTGATATATTCGATATTAGTAATGTACACCATCTTTAGCCAATGAGTACTTAGGAGAAGAAAACACTAAAAAACGGAAAATTAGAAGATTGCTTTTTAAAAGAAATCTTTCTTGTTGCACATGGAAGGTATGAAAATAAATGGAGTAATCCCCACTTAGATACTTTAAAAGTAATATTAAAACGAAAATTTATTTATTTGTTAATGGATTTTGTGTTGTAATCTGATGATTGAGAGAATTAAAAT
>NZ_JAWRXG010000346.1:0-252 GCF_046535135.1 Arthrobacter sp. SIMBA_036 | reverse complement strand
CATCACCGCTCTTTATGAAGCCTGCAAGCCGGAAATTCTAGGTAATGCTATCGTGCGAAAAGTGGCGTTGTTTCAGTATCTGCGCGGCGTTATCGACAGTGTTATTCAGCAGCAGGAGATTGATTCCGCAACCAGAAAAATTAATGAGCTACTTGATGAAAGCGTGATTGTTGATGATGAAAAGTTCGCTGGAGTTCAGGAAGAAAAAGGTGTCTGGAAGGTCACTCAGAAAGGGAAAATGTGGGATCTCAG
>NZ_JAWRXG010000059.1:0-386 GCF_046535135.1 Arthrobacter sp. SIMBA_036 | reverse complement strand
AGCGTCGAAGCGGCGGAGGGGATTGTCGTGTCGGCCTCGCCATGCACGAGAAGGATCGGAGTGCCCTTGCTAGCCGGCGACCCCAGCTGCGGCGGGAGAAGCCCCGCGAAGGACACGAGTGCGCCGACCTTCCAGCGACCCGACGCCACCGCGTCGAGGGCGACGATCGCACCCTGCGAGACGCCGACGAAGGCGATCCTATCGTGGGCGTCGGCGAAGCCCTCGCGACAAACGGCTTGGTCCATCAGTTCGTCGAAAGCTTTCCGGGCAGCCATGACCTTCATGGGATCAAGCGGGTTTCCTTCTGTCGAAAACCATTGATGCCCGTAGCGGTGACGCATGGGAGCGTCCGGCGCAGCAAACCGGGTGTTCGGCAGGCCGACGCG
>NZ_JAWRXG010000345.1:0-252 GCF_046535135.1 Arthrobacter sp. SIMBA_036 | reverse complement strand
CGCTGTTCCAAGGCGAACTAGTGGGCCTCTCGTTTGTGTACGAGACCGGACAGGCAATGGGGCTGAATATGGCAACGAAAGCCAATGAGGCAGCCTGCCAATACATCTTGGCCAATGCCAGAGATCTGGTCTGTGACTACTACAACACCCTCGGTGGCGACAAGCGATTTGTGCCAGATGAAGCGAAGGGACGCTATGTCGCAGCCAATGTTCTCATCCCGAAAGAGGTAATCGAGGAAACAATGCGCACAA
>NZ_JAWRXG010000344.1:0-252 GCF_046535135.1 Arthrobacter sp. SIMBA_036 | reverse complement strand
AATTGTGGACTTAATTTCACGGAGACATTATCCAATTTTACGGAGACAATATCCAAATTTACGGAGACATTATCCAGTTTTACGGAAACATTATCCAAATAAGCGGAAACATTATCCTGAATTACGGAAACATTATCCTAAATTTTTTCGAGTAAAGAAAAAACGGCCTTTATATAGTCTTCTCCTTTAATATTAATCTCAATTTTCCTTTTTAAATGCTTTGATAATTCGGTGTATCCTTTTACTTCATAT
>NZ_JAWRXG010000343.1:0-252 GCF_046535135.1 Arthrobacter sp. SIMBA_036 | reverse complement strand
AGCAGGAAACAGCTTTCCGGGCAGCGCATCGAACAGGATTTCCGCCTTGTTGCCGCTTGCGACATTCTCGAGGCTGTTCTCCTTGAAGTTGGCCGCTATCCAGATCGTGCCGGCGTCGATGAAGGTGATGGCGCTCTGTCCGGTGTTGACAAAGCCACCGACGGACAGCTGAAGATTGGTGACAACGCCATCGGCGGGCGCGAGCACGGTGGTGCGGAGCAGATCGAGCCTGGCCCGCTCCAGCGCTGCAAG
>NZ_JAWRXG010000342.1:0-252 GCF_046535135.1 Arthrobacter sp. SIMBA_036 | reverse complement strand
CCATCCGCCAATTCCAACGGGCACTGGAGCTGCAAGCCGTGAACACCACCTGCACATCCTCCGACACGTTTCTATTTCTGCGCGCCTGGCTGCGAAATCCGCTGCGCGTCGCCTCTGCCATTCCGTCGGGCCGCTCGCTGGCCCAGCTCATTACCCAGGAGATCGACCCGGCAGCCGGCCGCGTCATCGAACTCGGGCCGGGCACCGGCGTCTTCACGCGCGCACTGATCGGCCGCGGCGTCGCTGAGAGCG
>NZ_JAWRXG010000024.1:0-8652 GCF_046535135.1 Arthrobacter sp. SIMBA_036 | reverse complement strand
ACAAGGCCCCGAAACGGACCTTTTCACATGAGGCAACGAACCACGCTTCCCGGACCTATTGACGTGAGGCAACAGGGGACTCGCGTTGACTCGTCAAAGAGGTGCCCCCGTGGCGGCATGTCCTCCTGCGGTCATGTCCGCCGCTTGATGGGTGTCAACCATGGACCTTGGGAGACGAAAGGCCCACGCCGGGGGCAGTCCATGTCATGTGCCTGGGGGTGGATGGAAGGCCGCTGTCGCTACAATCGGCATCTATGACACGGCGATTGACCCACAAAGCTGAGCGAGACGCTAATCCAAACGATCCTAGTTCGTGCTCGACCATGCCAAACTCAGTGGTTCAGCTATACACCAGGAGCACCTGACACGCTGATCTGCGTCGAGACCGGTCAAGCTCTGAGTCGAACAATTTAATCCACTTGGCCTGGTTCAAGACTAGGGCCACGAGTTCAGCTATTTATGCATTAATAACTCGCAATTAGAGGCCCCTTATCACCGGTAACAATTATGTGCGGTGTTGGAGGTTGGCATCCGTCCCAGCTTTACTACATCTATCGGCAGTAGTAGTAGTTCAGCCATATCACCATCCGATTTTGGGGGCACCAAAATGACACTTCAGTATCCCAACACTCAACAGGCGCTGCCACCTCGCAAGGGCCGGCTCTGGTTGAAGATCGCTTTAGGCGTTGTGGGTGCCTTGGCGGTAGTCGCTGCCGTCATCGGATTCCTTGTCATCAACTCCGTAAGTGCCGCCTCAGAAGCTAGCAATGCGGCCGCATCCAAAGCAGCCGCCAGCGAATCTGCCGTAGCTGCATCCAAAGCAGCTCAAGCGGCGCTTGACCGTTCGACCCAAGAACTCGCAGCGGCGGCTGCTAAGTCCCTCGCGGACGCAGCACGAGCGGATCGCGTCGCCATGGAGAGCAAAGGTTGGAGTTATGTCTCTGACTTTCTCTACTACGCCTCACCAACCGAGAACTATCAGTGTCCAGGTAGGTACGCGTGCTCGTCCATGATGGTCACAACCCACAAACAACCATCGGGCTGCCCCGGTGGGGTAAGTGTCCACGTCTCGTTCTTGTCATCGAGCGGGGTCTCTGTCTACAACTCTGTCCGAACCACTGGCGCTCTTGCCGTCAACGAACAGGGGCAGCTCGACTTTACTGACCTTTCCGGCAATGGGACCACCATGCGAGTAGATTCGATGACGTGCTACTAACTGCTCACGACGCCTGAGTTCATTCCGATGAACGCCCAAAGGGGGACGAACTAAAGTGCAGCAATCATGGCTTCTGATGATGCTCCAATACTCGATGGAGCGACCATCGGTTTCGCCGGGGCAGCGGCTACACTCATCGCGATGCGACCTAGCCTCGCCGAGCTTGCTGGCATTTCGTTCGCCGACGCTACCAAGGACCTAGGGTCGCTTGTTCTGCAGCAGGTCAATCTGCTGGGCTTCAGGAGCGCGCTCATTGATGCGGCGCCGAAAACGGGTGTATCAAAGCTGCTGGCTGAACGCCTCATGCCAGAAGGCGGCGTCCTGGCTCCAACGCTTGCACAGCTCTACGGGGCAAAGTCCTTGGCCGGGAGCAACGTCGAGATCCAGACAGTGTTGGCGAAATTTGCCAGCTCGTCCACTGGATCAGTGGCTAACGCGAACGTGAACGGACTCCTACAACAGGCTGCCGAAGTCCGCGATGGTCTTGAGCACCAAAAGGAAATCAATGAGCTCGCTGCAGAATTCCTAGAGGGTCAACCCGTCCTAAGCGGCGAAGGCGTCCATCACTCCCTCGCAGAATACTCTTTGGCTGATTTTGCTGTCTGGGTGGCGATCATAGTGGTTGGTGAAGTACTTGCCTACGCCTGGTTTGGTAGTTGAAAAACCCTAAGCGACTCCCCTTACGCATAGAGGAGTCCTCACGTACCTTTAACGAGCCGGATCCATTCAAAAAGTCAAGCTTGCAACGGGTCGTTATGTCGACTCAACATTACTGGCGAACTTTGATGCTAATTTGATCCAAACTTGAGCCCATCTTGGGCTTGTTAGATCGGAGCTGGCTGGCATCTCGACGGCACTATTCTAATCACCATCTGAGAGCTGGCGATTCGTTTCGGCGGCGGCGCCCTGATGGATTCTATTTTTCCTGCATCCGTGTAATATTCCACTCATGGGCATGAAGCCCGCGACGCTTTTGGGGAAGCGACAAACTCATTTCCCGAACCACCTAGGCAAAGTCTCCAGAATGCGGGACAACACCCTGCCAGGGCTTTCCTCAGAGAGCGTCAATCACTGCACACCCGCACGCTTCGCATCGCACGTCGGTCAGGTGTCCTATGAAAGGACTCTCATGAGCCAAAACCCCAACCTCTCCCCTTATCCCTCAGCACCGATGTACGGCCCGCCGCCCGTTGGCAATAAATCCTTTCTGACCACATGGCTGCTGTCCCTGCTCGTTGGTGTCTTTGGCGTAGACCGGTTCTATCTGGGTAAAGTCGGCACCGGCATCCTGAAGCTGGTCACCTTCGGCGGCTTCGGCATCTGGGCCCTAGTGGACCTGATACTCGTGCTCGCCAACAAGACCAAAGACAAGCAGGGCCGCCCGCTGGAGGGCTACGAGAGGCACAAGAAAGTCGCGCTGATCGTCACCGCCGCCGTCGTACTGCTCAGCATTATCCTGAACGCCACCCGGGCCGGAGCGGTCCAAACCTCCTCAGTTACCCCGGCCACCTCTTCCAAAACCACAGCCTCCATACCCTCACCTGAACCAACAGCCGACCCCGTTGCCGCAGCCAAGGCCTCCGCCGAAGCATCGACAAAAGCCTCTGCCGACGCTGCCGCAAAAGCGCAGGCCGCGGCCGACGCGGCGAAAGCAAAAGCCGACGCGGACGCCGCTGCCAAAGCGAAAGCAGACGCAGACGCAGACGCCAAAGCTCAGGCGGACGCTGCTGCCAAGGCCGCAGCAGGCACGATCAGCCAACAAAACGCCTTAAGGAAGGCCGGGAGCTACCTCCAGTACACCGCGTTCTCCTACGTCGGACTGATCAAGCAACTCGAATTCGAGAAGTACTCCCCCGAAGACGCAACCTGGGCAGCCGACCGCGTCAAGGTCGATTGGAACGAACAAGCAGCCAAAAAGGCCAAGAGCTACCTCGGATACACATCCTTCTCCCACTCAGGCCTCGTAGACCAGCTCCTGTTCGAAGGCTTCACACCCGAACAAGCCGAATACGGAGCGAGCACGACCGGACTATAGATGTACTGGAAGGGCCTTCGGTAACCAAGGTCCTTCCAGTTGTTTCCCGGCGATGGCGGTTAGGCCCTCGGTGTGGCTGCCAGGGATGCCTAGGGCGTAAGCGGGAAATTTGTTGGCCTACCCGTTTCACTCGGATCCACATCTGGAGCTGTCTGCACCGTCGGCCCACGATCACCGTCTCAAAGGCTGAGACACGAACGATTATCCAAGAAGGGGAAATGAAAAGACTCTCATCGACCGCGCTCACCATACTCTCAATGGCAATGCTCAGCGCTTGTTCAGCCCCATCACCACAGGCAGCCCCTGAGGTTTCTGTTGCACCTGCTGCCACCGCGTCGCCAACTTCAACACCAACCCCGACGGCGTCCCGTAACGAGAACGCGCGTGGTCAGTTAATTAAAGAGATCGGTGAACCCGCGGTTCTCTTAACCTCGGGAGAAAACACCCCTCCAACCATGACCTTTAAAGTTACGTCCATCAAACCCATCCAGTGCGACGCGCCGTACGCTGCGCCGCCCAACGGGATTGCGTTAGCGATTTCCATCGAAGCAACAACGACGCCGCAGTTCTCGGGACCACTGATAGTAAACAGTGAAGATGGCCTAGTAAGTTTTGGGTCCCACTACTGGAAGGGCTACGCAGCGAACGGTACGCGGATGAACACCGTGGAGTCATCCGCAACGCAGAACTGTCTGGCCGACAAAACAAGGCTCTTGCCCGACTACATCGGAAAGGGCGAGCAGGTTAACGGTTTGATCATTCTGGACGTCTCATCACCGTCGGGCGAAGTGTCGTTCGATCCTTCGGGGTTTGGAGGATGGGTCTGGAAGTATCCGTCATAGCCCAGCAGAACCCAATTGACTGCGCTGTCTCAGGGGAAAGAGCTTGCAACAACCGAGAAGTGAAGGGCAGAGCAGCCGTTCGTAACGATCCTGGCTCAGTTTGGGACCGAACGAACACCCATAACAGGTGATCGGGCCGACGAACTAACTATCGAAGCCAATCACAGGCGCACTCTCGGAGCAGCAGTAGCTCCCCGGGGCACGGCACGGCCGTTGTCGAATACTGAGGCATGAGCGGCGTACGGCGGAATCGTCGTGCGCAACCACGGAGGGCCTTTGCTCTCTCAAGACGCCTATGCTCCGGGCACGCACGATGGGGAAACAACACTTGTCCAGAACGTTACACCGGCAATGTTGCAGCTTCTGGGGTGCTGAGGCGGAACTCTTCAGCTGTCGGCAACTCTGTGAATTCGACCAGTTCAACGTGGTGTTCCTTCAGTACTTCCAGGACCTGGTGCGGGGTGACCCGGAAGAATTCGCGGCGGAGGTTGACCTTGTTCACGCGCTGTTCCGCGAACGTCCTATGCAGCATAGCCTCAGTGGCGAGGGCGTCGTCCGAGTAGAAGAGAGCGTGCACATCGAATCGGAACGGCACGGACGCATCGCCGAGTTCGTTGACCCTGTCCATGGGCTCCAGCCGGCGGGTCATGCCGATCTTGACCATATTTTCCCCGAAAGCGCCGATGTTGGAGATGACGTACACGTAGCCGCCGCGGATGTTCGCTGCGCGCCGTTCCACGCTTGCGAGGGCGAGTTCGTCCTCTGCGATTTTGGCGCGCATTCGTTCTGCGCCTTCGAGGTCGCCTTTGGCTATGAGTGCGTCCAGGGTTGCTTGGTGCATGGCGCGTTCCTTGGCCAGCTTTTGCCGGGCGGCGGCGAGTTCTGCCTCTGCTTTCTTCTGCTCGCGCAGCTCTTCACGGCGGGCACGTTCCAGTTCCTTTTCAGCGGCAAGGACCTGGAGGTGCTCTGCGGCGAGGACCATTTCCTGGATGCGAAGGTGGTGGTACGTCTCGTCGATTCGTAGGTTGATCATGGTCGCAGGAACTGAGTCAGGGACGCGCTGGGGGCGCGCGCAAAGTTAGGTTCTTTGGAGCCAAGAAAACGGCGGAGACCGCACTTGCCGATGTGGAGCGGCTCCAGAGAATCCTCGATGAGCGCGGCCTGCTTGAGTTCGAGCAAATAGAAGCCAGCCGGGATGAACTTCGCCGCACTGCGGAGAACGAACGTCGGGAATGGGCGCTGAAAACCAGCAGCTTCAGTTACAACTGCAGGCTCTGCGGTCTGAACTGGCCCAAACAGAAGGCCAACTCGTGACAGCTCGCGCCTCGGCCGCGCTGCAGGAAGTCGGAATCTTCGACTTCGACCACCCAGCAGAACACTCCGCGCATTTGGCGGCCCGGCTGGATTCCGTCGGTGCCCAATACAAGGAGATGGCCCGGGCAAAGCAGGCCATCCATGCGACGTCGAACTTCACGTTCAACAATTCCGCGAAGCAGGGCATGAAATTCGTGAACCAGATGTCCACCATTATGCTGCGCGCCTATAACGCCGAAGCCGAGAACTGCGTGAAAACGGTCAAAGCCGGAAACCTGGCAACCGCGACGGCTCGCCTGACCAAGGCAAAGGAACAGATCGAACGCCAAGGCATACATGTGGAGCTCCGAGCCCTGACCGACAGAAGCCAGCCAGAGCCGCAAGCTAATGACGCCGTTCTGTCCCATCAGCGCCAACCGGGTCACGCCAGCCAATTGCCATTGCAGTATCTTCTTTCATGAGACCAGATGCGATGGCCCCGGCTAACGCCAGATCTCCAGCACGCCCGGGTCCCGCATCTTCATTGGTGCGATGTCGTCGTAAAGATCAATCTCGTCGCTCCCACAAGCCGTAGCGCCGGGATCAATCGACTCAAGTCCTGCCCGACGTTTACGAATGTACAATTTGCGGTTCCCCGGACGAATTCGATCAGCCGACTTGTTGATTGATTCGGCTGAGCTGCTGCGTCAGGGTATGGAGGAAATCTTCGCTCTTCTGGTAGATGGTCACGGTCCCTGGATCTGTGCGGAACTCAAATTCCTAGTGTCTAAAGACACCACCCGCCAGAGCACTAGCAAGATTGGACAAGGTCCCGCTGCATGCCCAATCGAGCGCTCGTTGCCTTGGCAGCATCTTGCCCGCCACATTCAGATTAATCTTCGCTGCGGCTGGCAGCTGTCGGCACTGACAGCGGACGCATCCGGGAACCCGCTTAAGAGGATTGTCGCAACCATGCCAGAGCCTACATTTCCGGCGAGTGCCGAGAACCAGTCAGTGATAACGGCCATAGGGCCACCTTTCCCAGAGTCATTGCGGACAGATACATAGAGTGCAAGTCCGAACGAGACCAAAATCAGAATGATGGCAACGACAATCCCCCACGGCCCCGACGATGCGAGGTCTGAGAAATCTACCTTTAGACAACCACAACCTCCATGCAAACTCGCATAAGACCACGCCGACGGCCGCACAAAAAAGTCCGCAGATGGGATGGTCTTTCACGCCCGTCGTGCTCTCTCACTAATATCTGAATCATGACCTTCAACTACACGTCCGCGGATCTGGCTCAGATCGCCGCCAACATTCCAAACCAGGCCAGCGCCGCCGGCTTGGCGATCATTCCCGGGGTCGACATCATTCGGGAAACAGATGTGCGGATCTACCCGTTTGAAGCTGAAATCGGCGACGCTCTCCGAGTAGCGGTCATGGCGAACGCTCCCTTTATCACGGTGGAGACAGAAACATTCTGGACGAGCAGGATGCGGAGCACCGAAGGTTACGAGGAACTGCCGCTCAAGGCCGAACGCCTGCTAGAGGAAGCTGAGATCCACAATGATTCGCTCATGTCGGTGACAGTCAAATGGGTAGCTAGCGGAATCGTGTATGAATGGACGGCTCAAACTGAATGGATTGCTCCGTTGCTGACGGAAATCGATGAAGCGGTTCAAGCCGCGCAAAATGAGGACGACGCCGTTGAGGACGCCCGCACAGAAGTTCACTACGCCAAACTACGGGCCGCGGTAGATGCCCTAGTCGAGTCGCCCAAGTACCGCCGGGAGCAGGTAAACAAACGTCGTCACATCGCCCCTGCCATTCTCACCGAAGCCGGCCTGGGCGAGATCAATGACGTGCTGCTTACTCACCAGGTCATGCCCGACGCCAACAGGATCGTGAACGCCAAGGCTATGGAGTTTGAGGACGACTTCCGCGCCCGAAAGCGTGAATTGGCAGGCGAGCTATCAAGTGTCCCCGACTTCTATATGCAGAACACTAAGGCTGGCAAAAAGCTAGTCGCCATCGATTTTCTTACCGAGAAGGCTGACGGCTACAGGTTTCTCAACAGTAATTTTGCGGTGGAACTTAGCGACGCGGCGTCTGTGCCTCGAAACATCCGCGCCCTCTAGCCGTGATCAAGAATTCGACCGGATTTCCATCCGAAATCGGATCCACGGCCGTTAAAGGTCTTTGCTGGAAACACGGGATTAGAGGAAGCAACGTCTTTCCCAAGAGCGTGTACCGGTGTGGGCTAGTGTCGAAACCATGAGCGGAAAAAGCGCTAAATTACAGCGTCAGCAGGACAGGGCGGCAGCTAGGACCGACTGGGCGGCGTTGGATCTGCGCATGCTCCGGGATGACGTCAACTGGATCGCGTCGTTGGGTGAGGCAAGCCAAGCAAACGCGCAGTGGCAAGGAATCATCGGCTTAGCCCTAACACCCCACATGGCACGGATCGTCCATGAAGGAATGGGCCTCCTTGGGCGTCGCCGACCGACGCAGGTCCGAGCAGTCACCTCGAAGTTCGCGACCGAAATTGAAGCGGCCAGACACACCGTCAAGCTCCTGGACGACACCCAGAAGCTATACGACGGGGTGATCCAAGACTTCGAACGTATCGACGGGGAGCACTCTAAAGCGTGGGCTCCCCGTCGAAACTTCGCCATGGGCGTCAAGGACGGCCGAGTCTATTCGACAAGCCGTTCAGCAGAGTTCCAACGATCAGGGCGGCTTTCGGAGCGGACAATCGTCCCGAATGAGTACTCCAACCGCCTCGGTTACGACATCGGACGGGCAGCAGCGGCGATCGTCCGGCAATTTGGTCATGCCCCAGAGTTCACGCCGTTGCCTGTGGATCTGTGGGGCGAGGCACCCTCTGCAGTAACGCTCGACCGCGCAGACTATTACACAACGCGCTTCGAACCTGAGTTCCCGGCCGCACTTAAAGATGTCATGTGCGTCATCGAAGGATCGGTCAACAGCTGCCTACACGCCTTCAAGCCAGTCGAAGGTACCTTTCACCAGCCCGGTCTTCCGAGTCCAGTTCGTCACCGTCTCCCACGCCCTCAACGCGCTGGATGAAGTGCGCGACAGATATTCTCAGCTAGCCGATACCCCGGGTATGACCAGGATCAGTAGCGTCATTGATTCGCCTCAAGCGGTAAACCTCCGTTCGGGACTGCTGAAGGTTTGATTGACACTTTGCCTGTGAGGATTTGATCCTTGCGGGTGGAAGGATGTTCATCATGCCC
>NZ_JAWRXG010000341.1:0-252 GCF_046535135.1 Arthrobacter sp. SIMBA_036 | reverse complement strand
CGTGTGGTCTTCACCTCGTCGCTGGCCGTCTTCGGTTCACCCTTCCCGAAGGTCATTCCCGATGATTTCCACCAGACGCCGCTGACGAGCTACGGCGCGCAGAAGGCGATGAGCGAGCTGCTGCTGTCCGATTACAGCCGCCGCAGTTTCCTCGACGGTATCGGTATCCGGCTGCCGACCATCTGCATCCGCCCGGGCAAGCCCAACAAGGCAGCCTCGGGCTTCTTCTCCGGTATCCTGCGCGAACCGCTC
>NZ_JAWRXG010000340.1:0-252 GCF_046535135.1 Arthrobacter sp. SIMBA_036 | reverse complement strand
AGTGCGCGCTGTTCGGCGCCACGATATGTCGGATGGGGCCACGTCTTTCGATCTCCTGCCGCAAGCTGAGATCGTAGCGGGTTGGGGAATGCAGGACGATACTGCCATCTCCCAACTGCATGACCGTCATGCGAACGGGTAGAGGTATGGCTCCGGCAGCATGGAGCGGCCCGCTGTCGACGATCCAGATGCCGTCGTCCACTGGCTTCAGGATGTCGAGAGGCGCGTAGGTCGTCATGCGGTTATCCGAAG
>NZ_JAWRXG010000339.1:0-252 GCF_046535135.1 Arthrobacter sp. SIMBA_036 | reverse complement strand
AATCTGCCCGTCTAAATCGTCGCGATCGGTAACCACTACAAAACTGTAATTGCCTTGTACCTTGCGGATGATCTTGCGGACATACAAAATCATCGAAAAACTTTTACCCGAACCCTGGGTATGCCAGAACACCCCGAGCTTGCCACCAAACTCGTCCCGCCGCAGAAACTTGTCAAAGCCTCGGTTCACACCAATAAACTGATGATTCTGGGCGATGATCTTCTGGCTGCCCTTGTGGTAGATGACAAAATT
>NZ_JAWRXG010000338.1:0-252 GCF_046535135.1 Arthrobacter sp. SIMBA_036 | reverse complement strand
ATTATGCGAAACACATTGTAGAACATTTCTCCACTTCACTGAGTACAGACTTGATAGATGTACATAATGGAGGATTGACTACTTCAACCTCAACTGAGCTTCCCGTCTTCTCAGCTTGGATTGCAAAGCAAACTGGTGATCCAGCTCAAATTGTTCAGGCAGCTTACAACATTAGAAACAACCCAGAGTTCGTTGAAGCACGAGAAAAAATGAGAGAAGTGCGACGGCTATTTGACGAACAGGATATTGCAG
>NZ_JAWRXG010000337.1:0-252 GCF_046535135.1 Arthrobacter sp. SIMBA_036 | reverse complement strand
CTAATCGTTCTCCCGCGAGACCCTGCGACTACCATAGCTCGCTATGCAGCAAGCGCAATGGCAAGCATTTTCTGCCACGTGTTGACTGACGTGCACGCGGCAATGAGCCGAACTGATGGCGTAAAGTGGAGGCCAATAAACGTTGATCGCCGAAGGCTCGGCCTCACTCAATGATCAGAAGTTATGGATCAGGCCGATGCCCGCACCGAACTGGCTACGCGATGACGACGGCGAGTTGTTGAAACCGTTGCC
>NZ_JAWRXG010000336.1:0-252 GCF_046535135.1 Arthrobacter sp. SIMBA_036 | reverse complement strand
GACGCGTTATCGATGATCCGGTTAATCACCATGTCAGTGACCTCGGCCGTGACCTCTACCGGGTCGGCGGCGACCACGGCGATCTTATGGGCCAACTGCTCCTCGCGCGGAAGGTTCTCTTCGCTCTTATAGACGCGGACGTGGTTGTTCTTGACCATGGTGCTCCTTGTGGTGGGACGTTCTAACGGGCCGGATGGACGGCCTTGACGTGGGTAAGGCTGCGGTGCAAATGAAGTATCGTGGCGGCTTCGG
>NZ_JAWRXG010000335.1:0-253 GCF_046535135.1 Arthrobacter sp. SIMBA_036 | reverse complement strand
AAGCACTGATTCCTCAAATAGTCTTTAAGGCTCCGAATTTTGAAGCGACACATCGGCAGGCGCTTAGCGAACATGTGTCTTTACTGTTGGCGCGTTTGCACACGTGCCAGTGGCTGTCGGCCACCGTCGCTCAGGCGGTGATCGGTGGTATTAACGAGCGCCTCGACGGTAGCGGCTATCCTGAAGGGTTAACGGGGGATGATATTAACGAGCTGGCAAAAGCCAGCGCTGTGGTAGACGTGGTAGAGGCGAT
>NZ_JAWRXG010000334.1:0-253 GCF_046535135.1 Arthrobacter sp. SIMBA_036 | reverse complement strand
GCGCCACCATCAGCCGCTCGGCGCGCCGCGAGATGGTGCGCGCCAGATGCAGATGCGCGGCAGCCGGCGAGCCGGCCGGCAGTACAAAGGATTTCAAAGGTTCTAAATCGGCGTTCAGCCTGTCGATATCAGCTTCCAGACGGGTCACCTGGGCGGCGACAATGCGCAGCGGCTCATAATCGAGCGGCTTGCCGGTGTCGGGGGTCGCAAGATCGGCGCCGAGATCGAAGAGGTCGTTCTGGATGAGCATCAG
>NZ_JAWRXG010000333.1:0-253 GCF_046535135.1 Arthrobacter sp. SIMBA_036 | reverse complement strand
ATCGATTGCCAGATCTGTTTGCTGGGTTCCCCCGTTGCCGCCGCAAGTTTGGTCACCAGCTGTTTTAGCGCATTGTGCTCCGCCGGTAATAAAGGACGGTCGGTCGCCTCGCGCTGCTGTGGTTGCGGAATAACCATCTTCCCTTCCTGCAACAGGGTGAGAATGGTTTTTAATTGCTCCGGTGAGAGCTGATTCAGCGGCGTCTGACCAAAGTTATGACGGATATAATCCGTGACCGCCTGACGATTATTCC
>NZ_JAWRXG010000332.1:0-253 GCF_046535135.1 Arthrobacter sp. SIMBA_036 | reverse complement strand
GTGTGATTCTAGCAATTTTTTGCATACTGTGGAAAATATAAGAAACTGGCCAACGGATAATGATTTTTCATCTGTAGGTGGAAATCCTAACGACATCAAAAGATATGAATATAGTCGCAATATTTTTTTCTGTGGTACAGATCAAATTTCGGACTTTATAATTACAGAATTAGTTAGTGACAATTTTCTTGCGGGAAATAATGGCTCCGCAGGTATGTCATTAAAACGATTGACCTTCGAACTTGACTTAAAA
>NZ_JAWRXG010000331.1:0-253 GCF_046535135.1 Arthrobacter sp. SIMBA_036 | reverse complement strand
ATTTTACAAATACTTCTCTATTGCCAATTCTATAAACTGTTAGAACACTTCCATCTGAAAGTTGTTTCATTTTTTGGCTAAATTCTGCTCTCGGTCCAGATTTTGCCAATTTGTCAAGTTGCTGTAAGACTTCTCCAGGTGTTAAAACGCAAATTGCCGTTTCTTCACTTTTTCCATCTCCACTTTTTTCTATTGTTTGAATGATTAAATCCTTTTGTTTAGAACACAGTTCTTTCTTTTGATTTTCATCAAG
>NZ_JAWRXG010000330.1:0-253 GCF_046535135.1 Arthrobacter sp. SIMBA_036 | reverse complement strand
AGAAAACAAGGGTGAAAAGCATCAAAATGCAGAATCTTATTGGTTAGATCAATTTGAAGGAGAACTACCTGTGTTGGAGCTGCCAAGTTGTAAGCCACGTCCTTTGATACAGACTTACAACGGAGACAATATCAGTCAATTGTTTTCAATAGAATTTACAGAAAAGCTTAAGAAGTATTCGGAGAAACACGGCGCAACACTATTCATGACTTTAATGTCAGGTGTTAACGCATTACTCTACCGATATACAGGC
>NZ_JAWRXG010000058.1:0-389 GCF_046535135.1 Arthrobacter sp. SIMBA_036 | reverse complement strand
ATGTGTGGATGGACATGTGGCTTTCCGCCAGCGAGACGGTTCCTGTCACGCCGCCGCCGGGGTCGAAGACGTGAAAATTCATACCGAGAAGGGTGGCGCCCGCAGCTTTCACGGCTGCGCGGAACGCTGCCTCGATATGTGCGACGTCACCGAGTTGTGTGGCGCCGCTGAAATCGGCGATGAGATGCCGGCCGGGAAGTTCGCCATTGGTCCTGCCCGCATGAACCACGCTGCCAACGGGCATGGGTGGCATGTAGCAGGCTGCAGACTTGCGATGAACGGACACCGTCATGGCGTCCCCGGCCGCTCTTCCACCCATGGAACCCAACATCGAACGGAGTTTGTAATGAGCATGCCACAAAATATTAGCCAGACAACATATATTGCCG
>NZ_JAWRXG010000329.1:0-254 GCF_046535135.1 Arthrobacter sp. SIMBA_036 | reverse complement strand
CGAGAGAAAAATTATGAAAAGGGGATCTTTAGATGATTTAAGACGCGTACCATTCTGGTCTCGTACTTTGGGATGGCTGTCTATTTTTGGCTGGCTTATTTTTGTTATTGCTGCCGTTGTCTTTAATTATGCAAAACCCGAACGTAACACCATTTTAACTGAAATTTTCGGGATATCTGTCCGGGACTACTGGCAGATCACATTAGGTGATTTATTTGTCATCCTTTTAATTATTGGGCTATGCGTGAGTCTGC
>NZ_JAWRXG010000328.1:0-254 GCF_046535135.1 Arthrobacter sp. SIMBA_036 | reverse complement strand
GCTTCAGACCACCGCTCGAATTATAGGTTCCCGAATAAAAGTTACTGTACCGACGGTTCCCTCTGGTTGCCTCTACGCGGATAGTTACACTGTGCTCCAGTTCGTATTTCACTGTATGAAGCGTTGCATCAATCAACGCTTTTTCAATGGTGACATGCCAGGTAAGCCCGTTGTTGTCTGAAGCACCTGTAACAGGCTGTAAAGCCTCTTCGATAATGTCTGTTAAAGGCCTTTGAGCGGGCGCAAACTGGGCC
>NZ_JAWRXG010000327.1:0-254 GCF_046535135.1 Arthrobacter sp. SIMBA_036 | reverse complement strand
CTTGGCCCCCAGCAGCATTCCGCCCTGATTGCCGTGGACGAAAAGGATGGCTCCCATCGGCGCGCCACCCGTTCTTCCCGCCTGGAAAAGCTCGACGGAGGCGCCGTCGCCGCGATCGATCACATGCCGCTCTACCGCCGCCATCCCTTCACCTGTCCTGCCAGATTGTTCAAAATTTCTTCTTCAGGAAATATCGCTGTCAGCGCATCGGCAACATGACAGGCGAGGCGATGGTGCTGCCGATATTGCCAAAC
>NZ_JAWRXG010000326.1:0-254 GCF_046535135.1 Arthrobacter sp. SIMBA_036 | reverse complement strand
ATTTGCAGCAAAAATCAAGATTAGGACTGGGTATTCCTTTGACAAAAGTCAAAAAATAAAAGGAAGATAAGATTAGAATAGGGAAATATTTATATTTTGGATCTTATTCTGCTCAATGTTTCCAGAGAAACTCCCAGATAAGAGGCAATGTGGGTCAGTTTCAGATAGTGAAAATATTCAGGAGATTTTTTCAAAAGTACTTCATAGCGTTCTTTGGCACCTAAGGTATGGAAATCAAAAAGCCGGTCTTCCAG
>NZ_JAWRXG010000325.1:0-254 GCF_046535135.1 Arthrobacter sp. SIMBA_036 | reverse complement strand
ATTGCAAATTCACGGAAAAAAAATTAAAGGAAATTAAATTCACCATTTCTAAAGCTGAAGCTAAGAATAGAATTATTAAATATGCTCAAGGACATAATTATAGGATCTCTAAAGCGGCTGACAATCTAATATTCCTTAATGAAGCTACTGGTATTTACAGTCCAGGAAATTATGAACAAACTTATATTATATTTTTAAAAAGTAACGTCATTCTCTATACAGTAATTAAGGAAGGTTCTAAATCAAATTTCACA
>NZ_JAWRXG010000023.1:0-11361 GCF_046535135.1 Arthrobacter sp. SIMBA_036 | reverse complement strand
ACAAGGCCCCGAAACGGACCTTTTCACATGAGGCAACGAACCACGCTTCCCGGACCTATTGACGTGAGGCAACAGGGACCTTACGGTGACATCTTTGACGGCAGAATCCGGACCGTGTTCGCCCTGCCTACCGGTGAGCGGCGAGCTGGGCGAACAGGGTCCGGAATTCGGTCACGGCTAGCTGATCTTGGCGAATGCCTGTTCGAGGTCGGCGATCAGGTCTTCGGCTTCCTCGATGCCGCAGGATAGACGCAGGAGGTTGACCGGGACGGCCAGCTCCGTGCCTTTCACCGACGCGTGAGTCATCTCCGAGGGGTAGTTCATCAGCGATTCGATGCCGCCCAGCGATTCCGCGAGCGTGAAGACGGAGGTGGATTCAGCGACGGTGCGGGCTGCCGCCTCGCCGCCCTTGAACTGAACGGACACCATGCCGCCGAATTTCTTCATCTGTTTGGCAGCAAGTTCGTGGCCGGGGTGGTCCGGAAGCCCCGGGTACAGCACAGCCTCTACTTCGGGGCGCTGGAGCAGCCACTCGGCCACAGCCTGGCCGTTCTCGCTGTGACGGTCCATCCGCACCCCCAGCGTCTTCAGGCCACGGGTGGTCAGGAACGCATCCATCGGCCCGGACACAGCGCCCACGGCAAACTGGATGAACCCGATCTTCTCGGCGAGCTCAGCATCCTTGACCACGATCGCGCCACCGACGACGTCGGAGTGGCCGCCAATGTACTTGGTGGTGGAGTGGACCACGACGTCGGCACCCAAGGCCAGCGGTGTCTGCAAGTAGGGCGAGGCGAAGGTGTTATCCACCACCAGGAGGGCACCGGCGTCGTGCGCTACGGCGGCGAGCGCCTCGATATCGGTGATCTTCATCATTGGGTTGGACGGGGTTTCAACCCACACCATCCGCGTCTTGTTCGCAGCGACGGCAGCGGCAACAGCGTCCAGGTCGGACATGTCCACGGGGGTGTTCCCGACGCCCCAGTCGCCGAGGACACGGCTGATGAGGCGGTAGGTACCGCCATAAGCGTCGTTGCCCAGCACGATGTGGTCACCCGGACGCGCAAGCGCCCGGATCAGTGAGTCTTCGGCAGCGAGGCCGGAGCCGAAGGAGAATGCAGCCGTTCCGCCTTCCAAGGCGGCAAGCTGCTCTTGGAGGGCGTCGCGCGTCGGGTTCCCACCGCGACCGTACTCGTACCCGGAGCGCAAACCGCCGATGCCATCCTGCGCGTAGGTCGAGCTGAAGTGCAGCGGCGGCACCACGGCACCGGTCCGCGGCTCGAAGGCTTGCCCGGCATGGACGGCGCGCGTGTTGAACCCGGCCTTGTTGTTGGCAGACATGGAAGCTCCTCTGTGTTCGTTGGACGGTTGGATCGGGCGCCTAGTTGCTCAGGTACGCCAGAAGGTCGTGGCGGGTCACGATTCCCACGGGCGCTCCGACGAACGTCACCATCAGGGTATCGACGTCGGACAAGAGCTCGCGCGCGGCGGAAATGGTTTCCAGCGAGCCGATAACGGGTAAGCGGTCACCCATGTGCTCGGCGATCTTATCGGTGAGCTTGGCTTCCCCGCGGAAAAGCTTGGAAGTGAGGCTGCGCTCGTCCACAGCTCCCAGAACCTCGCCCATGACAACAGGCGGCTCCTGTGAGAGGACCGGGATGTGCGAGACGCCGAATTCGTTCATGATGTTGATAACGTCCCGGACTGTCTCGTTCGGGTGGATGTGGACCAGGTCCGGCATCTCCCCCGTCTTGGACTTGAGCACTTCTCCCACGGACGCTTCCTCGCCGCCGGAGAGGAAGCCGTAGGAACGCATCCACTGGTCGTTGAAGATCTTGGCAAGGTACCCGCGGCCGGAGTCCGGCAGGATCACGACAACCACCGCGGACTCGTCCAAGTCCTTGGCCGCCTCAAGCGCAGCAACCACGGCCATGCCGGAGGAACCACCGACCAGCAGGCCTTCTTCGCGGGCGAGCCGACGGGTCATGGAGAACGAGTCGGCGTCCGAAACCGCAATGACCTCATCCGGGACGGAGGCGTCGTAGTTGGCGGGCCACATGTCCTCGCCTACGCCTTCCACGAAATACGGGCGGCCGGTTCCGCCTGAGTAGACAGAACCTTCCGGGTCGGCGCCGATGATCCTGACGGGGCCGCCGTCGGACGCTGCCCGGTCAGCCGAAACCTCTTTGAGGAAGCGCCCGGTGCCGGTGATGGTGCCGCCGGTTCCCGCACCGATGACCACGTGCGTCACCTTGCCGTCGGTGTCCCGCCAGATTTCAGGACCCGTTGACTCGTAGTGGCTGCCCGGGGCCGCGGGGTTGGAGAACTGGTCCGGCTTGAAGGCGCCGGGGATCTCCTTGACCAAGCGGTCCGAAACGCCATAGTAGCTCTGCGGGCTGTCGGGGGCGACGGCGGTAGGCGTCACCACGACTTCGGCGCCATAGGCAGCGAGTACAGCGCGCTTGTCCTCGCCCACCTTGTCCGGCACCACGAAAATGCACCTGTAGCCCTTTTGCTGGGCGACGAGCGCCAGCCCTACTCCTGTATTGCCCGACGTCGGCTCAACGATGGTTCCGCCCGGCTGGAGCCGGCCGTCCCTCTCCGCGTCCTCGATCATCTTCACGGCGATCCGGTCTTTGATGGATCCACCGGGATTGATGTATTCGAGCTTCACCAAGACGGTTGCTTTGATCCCGTCGGTGACGTGGTTGAGCTTGATGAGGGGCGTATTGCCGATGAGGTCCAACACGGACTGCGCGTACTTCATAGGTACAAAGCTACCGCCTGACCGCTGACAGTTTTCTCCCCGGCTTTCTCCCCGGCTTTCTCCCCGACGGTGACGTCACAGTCCTCGGGCTAGCTGCCCGCGCTTTCGTCCGACTGCCAAACGCCCAGGATATTGCCCTCGGTGTCCTTGAAGTAGGCGTAGTAGCCCATGCCGGGAATGGTTTCCTTGCCTTGGACAACCGAACCTCCGGACGTTTCCACCTGGCCAAGGGCAGCATCGACATCGTCCACGTCAATGGTGAGGATCGGGGTCTTGAGGTTATCCGTGCGTGGGAACAGGGCCCCGTTGATGGCGCCCGGCTGGGTAGGCATGCCGGTCTTTTCATCAGAGGGCGTGGTCATGGCGATCGTGTACTCCATGCCTTGCATCGGGCTGAGGTTCCAGCCGAAAGCACTCTGGTAGAAGGTGTTTGCCCGCTCCGTGTTCTCCGTGGGAATCTCGAAATGCACAATTCCGGCCATGACTCGCGCTCCTGTTTTAGAGGGTTGAGGCGCGGCCCTCCCGCGCCACATTCGGGAGTCTAGCCCTGTAGGGCCATCACTGTAAGAGGTCCCCTTGGTGGAATGTCGGCCAAGCGTGGGACGATGAAAACATGACCATCGCAGAGGCCCCATCACGTGTTGCTGCGGCAGCAGATGCGGCCGCCCGGTGGCATCCTGGCAGTCCATTCCGCTTGGACCAGACCCTCTTCCCGCTGATGCGCGGAGCTGCGGATCCCTCCTTCGCCAATGACTCCGCCGGCTTCTGGATGGCCTTCACAACACCCTCCGGGCCCGTGACGCTCCGGCTCTCCTCCGCTGGCCTTGCCGCCGATGCTTTCGTCGATGCGCAGGCATGGGGCCCCGGTGCGGCCGACGCCGTCGCCGGCGTTCCCGGGTTGCTGGGCGCGGGAGATGATTGGTCGGCCTTTGACGCTCCGGACTTCCACGCCACGCTCCCCCGAATCGTCAGGGAAGCACGACGCCGGAACCTGGCAGTGCGGTTACCCTCCACCGGCCGGATGGTTGACTCACTTGTGCCCACCATCTTGGAGCAAAAGGTCACCACCCTCGAGGCGAGGCGGGCTTATCGGTACTTGATGTACCGCTACGGAAAACCCGCTCCGGGTCCAAGGACGCCCGTGGGACTTTTGGTGCCGCCCACCGCCAGCGACTGGTTGGCCGTTCCATCCTGGGAATGGCACAAAGCCGGAGTTGGACCACAGCGTTCGGCCACCGTCATGCGGGCGCTGCGGAGCGCCGTCGCGCTTGAACGGCTCACTGCCCTGGACTCAACCCAAGCCGGGGCAAAATTGCAGACCATTCCCGGCATCGGGATCTGGACGGCCGCGGAGGTGGTGCAGCGAACACATGGATGCCCTGACTCGATCTCTGTAGGCGACTACCACCTGGCGGCCTATGTGGGTTACGCATTGACCGGCCGGAAGACCGATGACCCCGGCATGCTCCGGTTGTTGGAGCCTTGGCGCGGGCAACGGCAGCGGCTGGTGCGGATGCTGTACCTGAGCGGTTTCCGCAAGCCCACGTTCGGACCAAGGATGACGGTCCAGGATCACCGCGGCCACTAAGGCAACAGGTCTACAGGTCTACAGGTCTACAGGTCTACAGGTCTACAGGTCTACAGGTCTACAGATCTACAGATGCAGGCGGGCCACGGCTTCCTCGCGCATGTCCACTTTCCGGACCTTGCCTGAGACCGTCATCGGGAAGCTCTCCCGGACGTCCACGTACTTGGGAATCTTGTAGCGCGCCAACTTGCCTTGGCAGTACTCCGCAACATCCTCGGCGGTGATGCTGGATGCGCCGGGTTTGAGGATGATGCAGGCCATGAGCTCCTCGCCGTACTTGTCGTCCGGGACGCCGATCACCTGGACGTCCTGGACGGAGGGATGCAGATACAGGAATTCCTCGATTTCGCGCGGGTAGATATTTTCACCGCCACGGATCACCATGTCCTTGATGCGCCCTTCGATGACGACATACCCGTCCTCGTCCATCCGAGCAAGATCCCCGGTGTGCATCCAGCCTTCGCCGTCAATCGCTTCGGCGGTCTTGTCCGGCTGACCCCAATACCCCTGCATCACCGCATAACCCCGTGTGCACAGTTCCCCTATTACGCCGCGCTGCACCTCTTCCCCCGAGCCCGGATCAACAATCCGGCTCTCCAAATGCGGCATGGTCCGGCCCACGGTGCTGGTGCGTTGTTCCAAGGTGTCGCCGTCGCGGGTCATGGTGGACACCGGCGAGGTTTCGGTCATTCCATAGCAAATGGCCACATCCACCATGTGCATCTCATCGATCACCCGGCGCATGACCTCGATGGGGCACAAGGAGCCGGCCATGACGCCGGTCCGCAACGTTGAGAGGTCATAGGAGTCGAAGTCCGGCAAGGCGAGCTCGGCGATGAACATCGTGGGCACGCCGTAGAGGGACGTTCCACCGAAGTCCTGCACCGCTTCCAATGCCGCGGAGGGGCTGAATCCGCGGCTGGGAATAATCGTTGCCGCTCCAAAGCTCAGTGCGTTCAGGTTTCCAATCACCATGCCAAAGCAGTGGTAGAAAGGCACCGGTATCACCACACGGTCGTGCTCCGTGTAACGCAGCAGCCGCCCAATCGAATGCCCGTTGTTGAGGATATTGTGGTGCGTCAGGGTGGCTCCCTTGGGGAACCCCGTGGTGCCGGAGGTGTATTGCAGGTTGATGGGATCGTGCGGATCGAGTTGCGCCATTCGCTCGCGTACCGCTGAGAGCCCGACGCCGTCTGCTCGGGTCAGGAGCTCGCCGTAGGTCAGTTCGTGGCCGGCTTCCGGCACGCCTTGGACCAGTCCGAGCTCCGGTGCGCCGGGGAGGAAGACCAGCTCGCGCAACTCCGGGCAGGTCCCGGCGACTTCCCTGGCCATGCCCACGTACTCGTTGTTTTTGTCCGATGGAGCGGCAACCAACATCCGCATCCCGTTTTGCTTCACCACAAACTCCAGTTCGTGGCTCCTGTACGCGGGATTGACGTTGACCAAGATCGCGCCGATCTTGGCAGTGGCGTACTGCAGGATGGTCCATTCGGCGCAGTTGGGGCTCCAAATGCCCACGCGTTCGCCCTTGCCAACACCGAGGGCCAGTAATGCCCGGGCGAGGCGATCGACGTCGTCGTTAAGTTTTTGGTAACTCCAGCGGCGCGCGTCCCCTCCCGGGGATGCCGCCGCTTCGATCACCGCGTCCCTTAGCGGAAACTCGGCGGCAATCCGCTCTAAATTGACGCCAATGGTTTCATCGAGCAGCGGGACGTCAGTGTCTCCGGCGGTATAGGACAACATGACGAAACGCTACCAAGCCGGGGCCCGCAACAGAACAGGCGCAAGACATAACGGCCGTGTCGCGCAGGTAGGGTGGATGCCATGACTTCACCCATTGACCTGCAGGCCACGTTCATTCCCAACGACGGCGAGTTCTTCCGCGTGAAGCTTGCCCTTGAAATCGCGATCGACGAGGTCGTCAACGAGCCCGGCTGCATCCGCTACGAACTGACCGAAGCCACTGAAGAGAAGCTGGTGCTCACTGAGCGCTGGGAATCCGAGGAACTCCTTGACAAGCACTCCAAGGGCATCGCCGTCCAGGACCTGAACGAATCGCTCAGCGCCCTCTTGGCCGAACCGGTTCAGTTGGTCCGCCTCTAGTACCGAGGTTCCGCAATACTGGGACTCGCTAGCTTTCCTGGGATTCAGCACGGCTCTTGGCAATGTGGGCGTGGACCTCGTCCATGTCCAAGCCTTTGACGGCTTCGATGACTTGCTCCAGTTGCTGGCCGTTCAGGGCGCCGGGCTGGGAGAAGACCAGCACCTTGTCACGGAATGCCATGAGCGTGGGAATGGATGTGATCCCGGCTTCTGCTGCAAGCTGTTGCTCAGCTTCGGTATCCACCTTGGCGAAGACGACGTCGGCGTGCTTCTCCGACGCCGCGCCGTACGTGGGCGCAAACTGACGGCAGGGGCCGCACCAGGCAGCCCAAAAATCCACCAGGACAATGTCATTGCCCTCGATGGTCGATGCGAACTGTTCTCCGGTGATGTCAACTGTGGCCATGGTTCAACGGTACGCGCCCGGCTTGCCGATGTCCCATGCGGGAGCCCGTTGTTCGCTTGCCGCGTCACGCGGAATAAAAGTGCTGCACACCCGATTTCCGCGGACCCTTGCCGCTGATTGAACAAGTGTTTAGTATGTAAAACATGCGTTCAACGGTGGAAGATCTTACGACGAGGGCCCGCATCCGGGATGCGGCCATCGCCCTCTTCGGCCGCGATGGTTTCTCCCGAGCCACGGTACGCGCGGTGGCCGCTGACGCAGGTGTCAGCCCCGGATTGGTGATCCACCACTTCGGCAGCAAAGAAGGACTCCGGCAAGCGTGCGACCAGCACGTCCTTGCCCAAACCGCCAGCCAAGGCAAGGAAAAAGCGGACCCGTCCTCAACAAGGCACCTCATCCAGGACTACCTGAACCACCCGGGTCAGTATGCGGACGAGATCGCCTATATCCG
This sequence comes from Arthrobacter sp. SIMBA_036, assembly GCF_046535135.1. Classification (NCBI taxonomy): domain Bacteria; kingdom Bacillati; phylum Actinomycetota; class Actinomycetes; order Micrococcales; family Micrococcaceae; genus Arthrobacter; species Arthrobacter sp. SIMBA_036. Next base: position 4,046 of record NZ_JAWRXG010000023.1, on the reverse strand, counting down.
CCGCTCGCTCGGCGATGAGTCCGACGCCGGAGACGCTTTCTTCGACGCCGTCGTGGACCAAACCCAAGGGATCATTGAGGCCGGCATCGAGGCCGGCACCATTCGGGATTTCGAAGATGTCAGGTCTACAGCGGTGATCATTGCCTCCAACAGCCTCGCGATGCTGGTCCTGGGGCGGCACCTTTCCCGGGCGCTGGGCACCGACTCCGGGCCAGGCACTGACTCCGGTGAAACCGGGGGAATCAGCCCGGACCTGCTGCGACAACTGACCCTCCCGGCCTTGGACATTTACACCCACGGCTTTTACGCAGATGCGCGTTTCCTGGACGCGGCCCGGGATGCCCTGCAACACAACGACGCAACCACCCAAGGAAGGGAGCATGCCCCGTGACCCAGGCAATCGTCGTCGAAGGGTTACGCAAGAGGTTCGGACGCCGGGAGGTGTTGCACGGGCTGGATCTCACCGTGGAACCCGGAACGGTGTTCGGAGTCATCGGCCCCAACGGCGCGGGCAAAACCACCACCATGCGCTGCCTCCTGGACATCATCCGGCCCAGCGCGGGAACTATTTCCGTCCTCGGGCAGGATCCGCAACAGGGCGGGATAGCGTTGCGCCGCAGAATCGGATACCTTCCCGGTGAACTGCACCTGGAGAACAGGACCACGGGGCGCCGCATGGTGGAACACTTCGCGGCTATCAGCGGTCCTGTGGATCCCCGGTACGTCGAGGAACTCGCCGAGCGCCTTGGCCTGGACCTGGACCGCCAGACCCGGAAGCTGTCCAAGGGCAACAAACAGAAGCTTGGCCTCCTGCAGGCATTCATGCACCGCCCCGAGCTGTTGATCCTCGATGAGCCCACCAGCGGCCTGGATGCCCTGGTCCAGCAACAATTCCATGCCATGATCGGCGAGGCCATGGACCGCGGGGCCACCGTCTTCCTCAGCTCGCATGTGCTCAGTGAAGTGCAGTTGACTGCCGACGCCGTAGCGATACTGCGCGACGGCGAAATCGTCACCATCTCCACGGTCGAAGCCCTCAGGACAGCGGCGGTGCGGCAGGTCAAGTTCACTGCCGCCGGCACTGATGCGCACGACGTCGGCGCGCTGCTGGCCCGGGTGCCGGGCGTGGACAATGTGGTGCTGCGGGAAATGCCCGCAAGCGGTCACACCGGCAAATCGGTGGAGGCGAGAGCCACCCTGTCAGGACAGGTCCAAGCCTTGGTCCAAGCGTTGGCCCACCTCAATCTCAGCGAACTGGTCCTGGAAGAACCGGACCTCGAGGAAGCCGTGCTGACCCTCTACGCAGAAGGCTCTCCGAGCCGTGAGGATACCCCCAAGCCGTCCAGCGTGCGGGAAGGAGCCCACCATGCCTAGTTACTTGCCTCTGTTTACCAAAGCGCTGACCGATTCATGGCGCTCGACCCTCGGCTGGGCCCTGGGCCTCACAGCGGCCTGCATGCTGTATCTGCCCATCTTCCCCTCCATTGGCGGCAGCTCCCAGATGCAGGACCTCATCAATGCCCTGCCCGCGGGAATGACCAAGGCGCTGAATTACGACCAGATCGCCACCGGGCCCGGCTACACTCAAGCCACCCTCTTCGGGCTCATCGGCTTCCTGCTCATGTCCATGGCCTCCGTCAGTTGGGGCGCAGGTGCAGTGGGTGGGGACGAAGAGTCGGGGCTGCTGGAGTTGACCCTCGCGCACAGCGTGACCCGGATCCAGGTGGTGTTGGAACGTGCGTTGGCCCTGCTGGTCCGCGTCGCGGTTCTCTCCGCCGTCGTCTTCCTCTTGGTGCTGGGACTGAACGGACCCTCGCAACTGAAGATCGACGTCGGCCATCTTTTCGGCGCGACGGTGCTGTTCGCCTGCTTGGCGTTGCTCAGCGGTACGGCCGCGCTGTGCTTTGGGGCGCTGACCGGGCGCAAGGTTTATGGCATCGCAGCCGGGGCGGCCGTCGCGGTTATCGGGTATGTCTTCAACGCGGTGGGGCGGCAGAGCCCCGACGTCGGATGGCTCCTGAACCTATCGCCGTATCACTGGGCTTACGGCAACTCGCCGGTGGCGAACGGGGCTGATTGGGGAGCCGCGACCGGACTGCTGGGGATCTCGGCTGCCCTCATCGTGATTGCAGCGCTGGCGCTGAAACGACGGGATGTGGGCGTCTAGTTCCAGTCATGAGGCGCGGAGCGACGCGCCCCGGGGAGGGCGTTGTTTCCGCGCCACTCGTGAATCCATGCCGGAAGTTCCAGGTCCACGGGAGGCGCCCCGAACTCCTGGATGATCTCTTCTTGGGTGACAGGTTTACCCTTGCTGACCAAACGTGTGGCAATGTGCGCACGTGCGTAAATCTCCCCCGCCACCACCATGCGCTGCTCAAAGTAGATCGCTTTGGTGTCCAGCCCGATAATCCGGGTTTCGATGCTGTACTTCTGCCATAGCTGCAGGGACTTCCGGAACGCGATGGTTTCACCGGCGGCCACAGGAGTCCAGCCGCGCCTGCGCATACGCCGCCAGATGCCGCTGCGCACCATGAGATCGAAGCGTCCCAGGTCCATCAAGGAGAAATACATGCCGTTATTGACGTGCATGGCGATGTCGATGTCTGTGGGGAGGACCCTCAACTCCAACGACGACGGTTCCCACACGCCCAGCGGTGACCGTTTGCTGGAAGTGAACAACAACATGAGGGTGCGAAGAAGCAGGTGCATGCAGTCATGTTACCGGTCGGTAACATGATCTGGAACTTTCTTCGTTTACCCCCGGTTCATAAATTCCGTGCAGAATGTCTGGAACTCGTATTAATCCTCGGACATACGCCGGCATTCAAGGAGGACCTTGAGCACGCTTCAGACCGAGAGAGGCCACGCGGAAGTGTGGCCCGAACTCGCCCGACACCAGGAGATCGTGCTTTGCGATGCGCGTGGCAACCGCATCGAGGGCACCATCGACGGCATGACAGAGGACCGAAGCACCCTCTGGATCCAACTCAAAGGTGGGCTGGGGCGCCAGTTGGTACACCACTTGGACGGATATTGGCTGGAGCTTCCCGCCGCCTGACAGGGTTGGACCGGGTGACAGGGTTGGGCTGGGCAAGGGGTCACGCTTCAAAGAGGAGTGACTAAAATTCCCCTATGACCCAAGCGCGCTACCGGGCCCTCGTTGAATGGCCCCTGATGGCCACGGCCCTGATCTTCCTAACGGCTTATGCGTGGCAAGTCATCGGCCGGGTAGAAGGGCCCGCCGGCACGCCGTTCGAGATTGTCCTGTGGATTACCTGGGGAATTTTTGCCCTTGACTACTTCATCAACCTCTGGCTTGCCGAGGACCGTTGGCGGTGGTTCATCCGGAACCTGCACGAACTCCTGATTGTGGTGCTCCCCTTCTTTCGTCCACTCAGGCTGCTCCGGTTGGTCACCTTGCTCTCAGTCCTGCAGCGCACAGTCGGCGAGTCGCTAAGGGGACGGGTCGCAACATACGTCGCAGGCTCGGCTTCCATGCTGGTCCTCATTGGCGCCTTGGGGGTGCTTGATGTGGAACAAAATGCTCCCGGCGCCAAGATCCTCAACTTTGGGGATGCCGCCTGGTGGGCCATCACCACCATCACCACCGTCGGCTACGGAGACCTCTATCCGGTAACTCCCATTGGCCGGATAGTTGCTGCCGCCCTCATGATGAGCGGCATCGCCGTCCTTGGTATCGTCACCGCAGCGATTGCGTCCTGGCTCGTTCAGCAGATCGAGGAGAACGCCGAGGGTGTTGCAGCGGCGGCGGAGGAAAAGCTGGTTGCCGCCGAAGAACCTGTCCGGGCTGAACTGGCGGACCTGATCATCGAGATCGCGGCCCTGCGTAAGGAAATCGCCGAGCTCCGAAAAGCCCAAGGCTAATTCGGCCGATAATCCGGAATCCGACGAAGCACAAAAAATCCCCGGAACCAGTGGTTCCGGGGATTTTTCTTGGGTGGCAGATGAGGTGTGTAGTTTCACGACATAGTTCACACGTGAGTCGGGACATCGTTCTCAGGTGACACTTCCCCGGTGAGTCGGGA
>NZ_JAWRXG010000324.1:0-254 GCF_046535135.1 Arthrobacter sp. SIMBA_036 | reverse complement strand
AACGTTCTACTGTTTGTCTTATACGCTTCTTGGAAGATACTTGCATTAAATTTATGCTTATCTGCAAGAGTGAATCCATAACTTAAAGCATTCGATACGTTAAAGTTGAAATAACGCACAGAACTTGAAGTCATTCTACCATTGGTATTAAAGCCATCACCATACACTGGAGATAAATATTCATCTTCTTCCGTTACAACATATTCCGGAGCAAAATTAAATTTATAATTTAAGCCTTTCAAGATGTTATATCC
>NZ_JAWRXG010000323.1:0-254 GCF_046535135.1 Arthrobacter sp. SIMBA_036 | reverse complement strand
CGATCGGCGGGCCGTTCTATGCCGGCGATATCCCGCTTGGCTGGGGCGAAGTGGACGACGGCGAATCGATCCGCGCCATCAACCGTGCGGTCGATCTCGGCATCCGCTTTTTCGATACCGCCTCGAATTACGGGGCAGGGCATTCCGAGGAGGTGGTTGGCCGCGCCATCGGCAATCGCGACGACATCGTCATCGCCACCAAGTTCGGCCATGCGACCGACGAAAAGACCAGGCAGGCGACCGGCGCCTTTGCC
>NZ_JAWRXG010000322.1:0-254 GCF_046535135.1 Arthrobacter sp. SIMBA_036 | reverse complement strand
CTCATAAGTACAAAAGTGATCATAAACAGCATTACAGCATGAAAAGTAAAAAGGTACACTAATGTCTTTGAGGGATTTCGGTTAGAAATACGTCCACCAGTCATATTTCCTAATGCTACACCAATCCCGAAAATGAGCAAGATGATATTAATCGTATCCAGTGAAAACCCGGTAATCTTTTCCCGTATAGGTGATAGATAGGTAAACAATATAAATGTACCTGTATAAGCAAAAATGTTTGCCAATAACACAAC
>NZ_JAWRXG010000321.1:0-254 GCF_046535135.1 Arthrobacter sp. SIMBA_036 | reverse complement strand
CCCGCACGGCACGAGTACTACGCGCTGGTTGGCCGGTTGGACGAGGCCATCGATGCCGCGATTTCCAATTCCTATCTCGCCAATGCGATGCGGAGCCTCCGCGTCCATTTGGTCCGGGTTCGGCGCCTCGCAGCCGACGACGCCGCCCGGCTCCATGCAGCCGCGGCAGAGCACGCGGCCATAGCGGAGGCTATCGCCGACGGAAATCCCCGGCTGGCCGAAGCCGCCACGATACTTCATTTGCACCGCAGCCT
>NZ_JAWRXG010000320.1:0-255 GCF_046535135.1 Arthrobacter sp. SIMBA_036 | reverse complement strand
ATAGTAGTCAGCCATTCCGCAAACGCATCTGGTTCGAATGCTCCATCCGCCCGAGTGCCTGGTACAACTTTCCATGTAGAAAGTAAGCGGTATGCATTAGTGGCAATATTGCGATGCTGTTCGGAGGGCTCTTCTGGCTCTGCGCCCTCGGAACGATAGATTAATTGAATAAGTTCACTGAAAAAGCTGGGGTCGGAAGCTAGCCTATTTTCCAATGTGACTGGGGAACCATCACTGTGCCTGTCAAGCAAAGAC
>NZ_JAWRXG010000319.1:0-255 GCF_046535135.1 Arthrobacter sp. SIMBA_036 | reverse complement strand
CCTGCGTGGGCCGCCACATCCTCCGCAGCCATCGCGTCCAACTTCGATGGCGGATGTTCACTGCATAGCCGAACTGTATAACTGGAACAAAAATATGTCCATACTGGTTTTCATCAAGCCCAATAATGACGCCTTTCCGGGCTAACAAGCCTATTTGTGGAGTTAATATACACCAATTAGTCTAAAATTTGACCAACCTGGTACAACCGAAGGCAAAGTTTGCAACTCAAGGTCAAGATGGTTGTGCCTGCCGGC
>NZ_JAWRXG010000318.1:0-255 GCF_046535135.1 Arthrobacter sp. SIMBA_036 | reverse complement strand
GCAAGCGGCGAATGCTGGAGCACGGGTTAGAGAACGAGCTAAATAGTGCGAGCTAATGCGTTCAAGTCGGGCAGAGAAACAATCCGATGTCTTTTGTCGACACCGACTCAAAGTCAAACCGCACGCGGATCAATCAGCTATCCGGAGAACGTTGTAGCCGCGCGATTCAGGCGTCACCGTCCGCAGGCCCCGTTTTTCCGTCAGTCGGCGGATTGGATTCGCTCTTTATCTGCTGCCAGATCCGGTACGCTTCCC
>NZ_JAWRXG010000317.1:0-255 GCF_046535135.1 Arthrobacter sp. SIMBA_036 | reverse complement strand
ATCATTGGCGATGGCGACAGCATGCTTCTCATCGTTATATGGAATAATGCACAATACGGGACCAAATATTTCTTCCCTGGCAATACGCATGTTATTGTTCACATTGGTAAAAATAGTTGCTTTTACAAAGTTGCCCTCTTCCAGCCCTTCAGGTTTATCCGTACCGCCCGTTAATAATACTGCACCTTCTTTTTGACCGATTCTAATATAATCCAGAACCCTTTCATACTGTTTTTTACTCACCATAGGTCCCAC
>NZ_JAWRXG010000316.1:0-255 GCF_046535135.1 Arthrobacter sp. SIMBA_036 | reverse complement strand
CCAAGAGATGCCATGATCACATCGCGACCGAAACCGCGTTCCTCCAGGCGTGCAGCAAACAGTGCGCGTTCGATGAATGACAAGTTGGTGCGAGCGCTGTTTTCCTGGCCCTGGCTGACCACTAGCTGTTCGTCTGTCAGTTCGCGAATGACGGCGCGGACCTTGATGCCTAGCTTTCGCGTTGCCGCCAGACGACGATGACCATAGGCGACCTGGTATCTTGATTTTGCCTCGGGGTGCGGCCTGAGCAGAACC
>NZ_JAWRXG010000315.1:0-255 GCF_046535135.1 Arthrobacter sp. SIMBA_036 | reverse complement strand
ATACAAACTTGCTGATATCGGGTGCCTTATACCACTCTTTAACTGATCGTAAATGTATTTCTTGCCTTCTTGAAAATTCTTTCGAGGAACATGTCCTACTTTGCAATCATTTACATAGACAGCTATAGCTTCCGGATCGTACTTGTTGTTCTCTTCTAACCGCAATTCACAATTTGAGAAAAGGGAATTATGATAAATAAATATCGGCTCATCAAAAGTTGATTCTAGAATCTCTTTATTTGTCATACCATCATA
>NZ_JAWRXG010000314.1:0-255 GCF_046535135.1 Arthrobacter sp. SIMBA_036 | reverse complement strand
ATTCCTGCGTGAAGAGATGGGGGTGAAGAAAATTCGCTTCCCGGAACATTGTGGTATCGGTATTAAGCCGTGTTCGGAAGAAGGCACCAAACGTCTGGTTCGTGCAGCGATCGAATACGCAATTGCTAACGATCGTGACTCTGTGACTCTGGTGCACAAAGGCAACATCATGAAGTTCACCGAAGGCGCGTTTAAAGACTGGGGCTACCAGCTGGCGCGTGAAGAGTTTGGCGGTGAACTGATCGACGGCGGCCC
>NZ_JAWRXG010000313.1:0-255 GCF_046535135.1 Arthrobacter sp. SIMBA_036 | reverse complement strand
CCATCCTTCCTCTCGCATTTACCAACAGCGTGTTTCTCAACTACCCGATTCCAGGCTTCTCGGGGCGCTGGTTCGTAGAACTGTTCACTGCGGATGCCTGGCGCAGGTCGATCTTCAACAGCCTGATCGTCGGGGCAGGGACGACCGCTCTTGCCACGGTCCTCGGGACTATCGGGTCGCTCGGCCTCAGAGGAAAACGGATGTCGCTGGTATTCGGCTTCGTTCGGACCGTGTTCCTACTGCCAATGGTTGTCC
>NZ_JAWRXG010000312.1:0-255 GCF_046535135.1 Arthrobacter sp. SIMBA_036 | reverse complement strand
CAATAGAAACGGGCTAGGGCCCGTTTTTTTATTCTAAACAACCCACAAGCTTTCGCTCATAATTATTAAAAACCATAATTTCTCTCGCAGATTATACAGATTCAGTAGACTTAATTCTATATAAGTATCTGCATGATCTGCTTAATTTGCAAGAGACAAAAAAATTATTCCTTTAAGAATTTCTCATAATATACCTTATCGCTGGTTTGAATTTTTAGGTAGTAGGTTCCTTTCGCAAAATCATCCACTTTGACG
>NZ_JAWRXG010000311.1:0-255 GCF_046535135.1 Arthrobacter sp. SIMBA_036 | reverse complement strand
CCGGAAATAGCCTGCGAGCGTATAGCCCGACCCTGAGCTTCCATCGGTGGAGCTATCCACTCCCCAATGGCCATAACCGCAACCATCATAATAATGGCGGACTTCATTACCGCACCAATAATGTTTAAACGTGACCGGCCGGCAGCCATCATAACCACTAACTCGGAGTTACTGGCCAGCATGCCCACGCCTATCAGTCCTCCGAGTAAGGCCGCCATAGGAAAGAAAGTTTCAACATCACGCGGCAGGCTGTAA
>NZ_JAWRXG010000310.1:0-256 GCF_046535135.1 Arthrobacter sp. SIMBA_036 | reverse complement strand
TCTTGAAGTTTTTTCTGATCATGCAAGGTTGGCTGACGATGCCGTCAGCGGGGATTTTTTCTGGCGAAATGGGGTTGTTTTGCCGCTACGGCCGGTGCGGCGAAGTGACGTTGCTGCAAGGTTTGGGTGTGTTGTTAGCCCAGCAGTGGGGCAGTAGTTTTTTGCCTTTGGCAAAAACCATTTACCCCTTCTCTTCAAGCCGCTCCTCCCGATAGCGGTTCTCCATCTCATGTAATCGCGCGTCGACGGTGGCGAG
>NZ_JAWRXG010000309.1:0-256 GCF_046535135.1 Arthrobacter sp. SIMBA_036 | reverse complement strand
CTGCAGCCGGGAGAGCAGCGCCTTGTCGGCAATGCCGGCGCGGGCGAGATAAAGCGGGATGCGAACCGAGTTATAGGCAAACTCGGCATCGAAACCTTCGGCCGGGGCCGGCATGCGCGCCAGGCTCACCCATTCGGCAGGCAGCTTGCGCGGGCCGAACTGCATGGAGCGCAGCAGGGCCAGCCCGTCATCCGTCAGTTTCTGCCACTGATCGGATGGCGCCAGCAGCGCCATCACCGGCAGGGCCTCATAGATC
>NZ_JAWRXG010000308.1:0-256 GCF_046535135.1 Arthrobacter sp. SIMBA_036 | reverse complement strand
ATGAAGATCCCGCCATCAGGGAAGTAAGGGGCACGTGCGCCTTGTAGCCCGCCTACTCGCTTCTGGCTAATCATCATGTCTAATGCACGACTTTCCGTTGGCGTTTCGGCATGTTGCTGAATCAACGGGAAATACTTATCTGCCATCAGCTTTCGACCCATGATGGCAACCAGGCCAGTATCGTCGCGGTACCACGGGTCAATCATTTCATTCACGGCGTCGTACACGAGAGCGTCGAGGTTTGCGTAATCACCAC
>NZ_JAWRXG010000307.1:0-256 GCF_046535135.1 Arthrobacter sp. SIMBA_036 | reverse complement strand
ACTGGGCGTAGCAGCATGGTGGATACGGAGACATAGGTGAGTTGCACTTCTCGAGGCGACCCGCAGCCAGCATAGTCTCTTTCAGTTATATGTTTTTATTTCTTGTCTAATATTGTATTACAGATGGTTGTTGTATTTTATTTCCTTCTTAGTAGATGTTCATGCACTTGTGACACCGGGTTATGGGATGATTATTGGGTATCTTGTATTTACTTCCAAGCGTTCTTTTATTTACATTGCAAACATTGTCTTTTAC
>NZ_JAWRXG010000306.1:0-256 GCF_046535135.1 Arthrobacter sp. SIMBA_036 | reverse complement strand
AAAGCCAACTCACGCATTTGCTCTAAATTTTTACCAACACTGGCAAATAACGCGTTAGCGCTTTCTTCTGTCACCCAACCTTCAATGGCTGAACGGTCCATATTCTTGTTTTCACGTTTTAAGTCAAAACGCACTGGAGAACCACCAGCAACAACGCCCCAACCGTAACCGGCAGGCCCTGTTTCGTGTATTACAAATGCGGCTTTAGCTCCCTGACGCGCCGCTTCTTCATATTTGTATGTCCAGCGCCCATAAT
>NZ_JAWRXG010000305.1:0-256 GCF_046535135.1 Arthrobacter sp. SIMBA_036 | reverse complement strand
ATCGAATCAGTAATGAAACAACAGCTTTTGCAAATTCTCATGCCGGAGGATTAAGTAATAGCAGACAGGCGTTCAGTACAGCAAATGGAGTACCAGGAATGCCAGATGATGGATTAACTTATAGTTGGACTCCGTCAGCTTGTAAACCGCCTCTTTCTGTTGGAGTAAATAATATTACAAAAAATGCAGCCCAAATTTCGTGGACACAGCCGGCTGTTGTTCCTAATGAAGGCTATGATATTTATTATTCAACTTC
>NZ_JAWRXG010000022.1:0-13511 GCF_046535135.1 Arthrobacter sp. SIMBA_036 | reverse complement strand
TCCAAGCCATCCGCGACGCCGTGGACGTGCCCATCCTGGCCAACATGACAGAGTTCGGCAAAAGCGACCTCTTCACCGTGGACCAGCTCCAAGGCGTCGGCGTGAACATGGTCATTTACCCCGTCACTCTCCTCCGCATTGCCATGGGCGCTGCAGAGCGTACTCTGGAATCGATCAAGGCTGCGGGGACCCAAGAAGCGCACGTGGACAACATGCTCACGCGTGCTCGTCTCTACGAACTGGTCGATTACGAGGCATATAACCAATTCGATACCGGCGTTTTCAACTTCCAGGTTCCCGGCGTTCGCTAGGTCCTGGATCCATCAAAGGGGAACGCAGGTGCTCCGGCAACACGCGGAGCCCTGCATCATGAACGAAGGAGTTCAGCATGGCTGAAACAGAGATCAAAAAGGGCCTCGCCGGCGTCGTAGTGGACTACACCGCCGTCTCAAAGGTCAACCCGGACACCAACTCGCTGCTCTACCGCGGCTATCCGGTACAGGAACTGGCAGCCAAATGCAGCTTCGAAGAAGTCGCCTACCTGCTGTGGAACGGCGAACTGCCCAACGAGGCCCAGCTGGCCGAGTTCACCGCCCGCGAGCGCGCGGGCAGGGCGCTGGACCCGGTTGTGAAGCAGGTTGTTGATGCCTTGCCAACCACTGCGCACCCCATGGACGTTTGCCGTACCGCCACGTCCGTGATCGGTGCCCGGCATGAGCTGGCCGAGGACTCGTCGCCCGAAGCGAACATGAAGAAAGCGATCGACCTGTGGGCTGCCATGCCCGCCGTCGTGGCGTATGACCAGCGCCGCCGCCGGGGCCAGGACGTCATCGAACCACGTGAAGACTTGGACTACTCAGCGAACTTCCTCTGGATGACGTTCGGCGAAGAGCCTGTGGATGAGGTGGTGGAGGCTTTCAACGTCTCGATGATCCTGTACGCGGAACACTCCTTCAACGCCTCCACGTTCACTGCACGCGTGGTCACCTCTACCCTCGCTGATTTGCACTCGGCGGTCACCGCAGCCATTGGCGCCCTCAAGGGCCCGCTGCACGGCGGAGCCAACGAGGCCGTCATGCACACCTTCGACGAGATCGGCATCCGCAGCGAAGAATCGCTGGAGGAAGCCGCCGCCCGGGCCAAGACCTGGATGGAGGATGCCCTGGCTCACAAGAAGAAGGTCATGGGCTTCGGACACCGCGTCTACAAGCACGGCGACTCCCGGGTGCCCACTATGAAGGCAGCGCTGGATAAGATGATTGCCCACTACGGCCGGCCAGAACTGCTCGGACTGTACAACGGCCTCGAGCAGGCCATGGACGAGGCAAAGGCGATCAAGCCCAACCTGGACTACCCCGCCGGACCGACCTACCACCTCATGGGCTTCGACACCCAAACCTTCACACCGTTGTTCGTCGCCAGCCGCATCACCGGCTGGACCGCCCACATCATGGAACAGGTCGCCTCCAACTCGCTCATCCGCCCCTTGAGCGAATACAACGGACCCGAAGAACGGCACGTCCCCTAGCTGTACCGCAGCTGCACCAACGACGGCGGACCGGTCACCCAAGGTGGCCGGTCCGCCGTCGTTCGGTGCTTAGGCTGGGTCAGCCCACTCCACTGTGTGGACCTCCGCCACGTTCTCGTTGTCTGCGGCAAGACGGACCTGGACCGCGATGCGCTGCCCGGAGATCATGGCAGGTAACCAGTGCTCGGCATCGGCCCACATCCGCTCAACCGGCAAACGGTTCACCGGAAACCATGCCGGGGCGATCTCGTCGCTTTCTGATGGTTCGCCCTGCCATGCCCGCGTCAGGAACACTGTGGTGGCCATATCCCATTCGGGCCGCGCCGGGAACACAAAATCAACGGTCCCTGCCGGTACCAGGTCCTCCGGCGCGACCACCACGCTGACCTCTTCCATGACCTCCCGGCACGCTGCCTGTGATGCTGTCTCGCCTGCCTCGACGTGGCCGCCGACGCCGACAACTTTGCCGCGGCCAAAGCCGGTTTTCTTGGTGCCGAGCAGCACATGTTCGCTATCCGGTCCGTCGCGGAGGAGGAAGCATAAAGTCACGTGGGCAGCTGTCATGCTGACTACCTTAACCTGCTCTCCCCCGCCACTGCGCCCATTGCTACAGTGAGCCCATGAGCGAAGATGGGGGTGACGCACAGACGGACCCGTCGGTTGCGGGCGAGCCGACCGTCGTCGAGCGGGCCGTCCCTGACCGCGACTCCTGGCTCCCGTCGTGGCTGGTGGCCCACCCTCTCTACGCGGGCTGGGCCTGGACGGGTTTCTGGGCTGGGCTGATCGTCCTTGACGAAGTGCTGGACGTCGCCGGCTGGAGTTGGTACCTGTTGGTCGTTGCGGCAGCACTGCCTACTTTGATCTCAACCGTCATGCTTCTACACGCCACGCCCCGGAGCCGCCTGCGCGCCGTGGATGCCACGGTGCTGGGGCACTTCTTCGTTCGGTTCATGGCATTGGTGGCCGCGTTCATTGTGTGGTGTGCCTCCGTGGTGATGAGCGCCTCGATTTCCACCACCGTCCAATCGGTGGTCGGCGACTCGGAAAAGGAAGTCACGGCCCTCGGATTCAATCTCATGGTTGCCGCCGTTCCGCTGGTGCTCTCCATTCTTTGGATGGCATTCATCGTCCGTTGTGCTTGGTTCCTGCGCCGGCTTCGCGGCTGGCGGCAGGTACCCGTAGGGACCCGGGTACCTAAAAAGTTCCTACGTAAACGGCCCAGGCTAAAGCGTGTGGTAGTGGGACTCGCTCATCCTGGTCTCCTGCTCGTGGCGGGCTTAGGAACCTCGCTACTGGCCTTGTTCACCAACGCCGTGGAACTGACGCTGAACGTCTTGGGGTGACCATCCCCCGTGACGGATCTACCCGAGGGCCCTGGGGTGCGCCGCGGCGTAGACCTCACGCAAAGTATCGGCCGTGACCAAGGTGTAAACCTGCGTGGTGGTCACGGAAGCGTGTCCCAGCAGCTCCTGAACGACGCGTACGTCGGCCCCACCTTCAAGGAGGTGCGTTGCGAAAGAGTGCCGCAGGGTATGAGGTGAGACGTCCTTGGTGATGCGGGCTTTCTCGGCTGCGGTTTTGAGAATGGTCCAGGCGCTTTGTCGGCTGATCCTGCCGCCCCTGGCATTGAGGAACAGTGCCGGCGTCCCCTTCCCCTTGGACGCAAGCAGGGGCCGGCCCCGGACAACATAGGCCCCGACGGCGCGGGCACCGTAGGACCCCAGGGGCACCAGCCGTTCCTTGGACCCTTTGCCGAAAAGCCTGACGACGGCGGGTCCGGCGTCGTGCTCTGCGCCGTTCTGTCCGGCGTCGTCGCCTTCAAGGGCCACATCATCGACGTCGAGCCCAACAGCCTCGCTGATACGTGCGCCAGTGGAGTACAGGAACTCCACGAGCGCCCGGTCGCGGAGCCCTGTTGGCGAATCGGTCCCGGCAGCCTCAAGGATGCGGGTTACTTCGTCAACGCTGATCGCTTTCGGAAGCCGTTTACCCGCCATAGGCGGGTGTACATCGCTGGCGGGGTCCGCCGTCGTGATTCCTTCCAAGGCCCAAAACTTGTGAAGGCCACGGACGGCCACCACGGTGCGGGCCGCTGAACGGACTCCAAGGACTGCCGCGTCATCGGAGCCATCGGAAAGTGCCTGCACGAATGCCGTGACGTGGTGCCGGGTGACCCCATCCGGACGTTCGACGCCTTGGCCTGCAAGGAAGTTCGAATACCGGGCAAGGTCCCGGCGATACGCCGAGAGGGTGTTCGCTGCCAAGCCGCGCTCCACGCCAACGTGCTGTAAGTAGTCCGTTACCGCCCGGTCAACTGCCGTGGCCTGCCGGGTGGTCGAGTCGGCCACGCTCAGCGCTGGCTCGGATGGGCAGGCCAAGGGGCGTTTGCAGGACGTAGGCTGGTGAAGCCGTCCGCGCGGGCGGCGGCTGCTGCAAGAATCCCCAGCACCGCGGAGGGGTTGTGCAGCCGGCCTTCCACGACGGCTTTGACTGCGTCCTCCAAGGGGACCCAGTGCAGCTCAATCTCTGCCTCTTCATCCGTCCGTACATGCCTCTCGGCTTCCGGCACCTGGCCCAAGCCGCGGGCCAAGTAGATGCGGACAGCTTCACTGGAAGAGCCCGGGGAATTGAAGAAGTCCACCAGTACATTCCATGTGGCAGCCGTGAGATCCGCTTCCTCGGCGAGCTCGCGCGCGGCGCCTGCTACGAAGTCTTCACCTTCGACATCCAACAGGCCGGCCGGAATTTCCCAGAGGTCCATGCCAACGGGATGCCTGTATTGCTTGATCAGCAACACTTCGCCGTCGACGTTCATGGGAAGGACAGCCACTGCCCCCGGGTGGTCGATGTAGTCACGCACCAGCGTGTCTGTGTCCTCGCCGAGCTTGAAGGAATCGCTGACCACATCCCAGATGCGGCCTTCGTAAACCTTCTTGGAGGACAAAAGACGGCGCGGGCTCGGCATATCCGAAACCTGCTTCGATGTACTGGCGGTTTCAGAAATTTCGGGCATCGCGCCGTCCTTTGCTTGTACGTGTGTTACTTGGCAGCTACAGCGCGGGCACCGGTCTTGGTTGCGGCCGGCTCGCCTTCGCGGCGCTCCAATGCAGCCTTGACCAGTCCTGCGAACAACGGGTGCGGACGCGTGGGCCGTGAGCTGAGCTCCGGGTGTGCCTGCGTCGCAACGTAGTACGGGTGGACTTCGCGGGGAAGCTCCACGTACTCCACGAGCTTGCCGTCGGGAGAGGTCCCCGAGAAGACCAGGCCTTCGGCCGCGATCTGGTCACGGTACTTGTTGTTGACCTCATAGCGGTGGCGGTGGCGTTCGCTCACGGTGGTTGTCCCGTAGGTCTCGGCGATAACCGAGCCTTCGTCCAACTTGGCTTCATAGAGCCCCAGACGCATGGTTCCGCCCAGGTCTCCGCGGCCCTCCACAATGTCCAACTGCTCTTCCATTGTGGCGATGACGGGGTACTTGGAGTCCGGCTCGAACTCGCTGGAGGAAGCACCTTCAAGGCCCACGACGTTCCGTGCATACTCGATCACCATGCACTGCAAACCAAGGCAGAGACCCAGGACCGGAAGCTTGGATTCACGGGCGAATTTCAGCGCACCGAGCTTGCCTTCCAGACCACGGATACCAAAGCCGCCCGGAACACAGATGCCGTCGACGCCGGCAAGGGACTTGGTGGCACCGGCAAGGGTTTCGCACTCGTCCGAGGGGACCCAGCGGATCTTGACCTTTGCTTCGTTGGCGAAACCACCGGCACGGAGGGCTTCGGTCACGGAGAGGTAGGCGTCCGGAAGGTCGATGTACTTGCCCACCAAGGCGATCTCGACTTCGTGCTTGGGGTTGTGGACAGCTTCAAGCAGTTTGTCCCACTTGGTCCAGTCAACGTCCTTGAACGGCAGGTCCAGTGCGCGGACGATGTATGAGTCCAGGCCCTGCCGGTGCAGGGTCTTCGGGATGTCGTAGATGCTCGGGGCGTCGGCGGCGTTGACCACGGCGTCGATGTCAACGTCGCACATGCGGCCGATCTTCTCGCGCATTGCGTCGGGAACTTCCCGGTCTGAACGGATCACGATGGCTTCAGGCTGGATGCCGATGGAGCGAAGTGCTGCCACGGAGTGCTGCGTCGGCTTGGTCTTCAGCTCCTGGGACGGACCGATGTACGGCACCAGGGACACGTGCAGGAAGAAAACGTTGTTGCGGCCGACGTCCTGGCGGACCTGGCGGGCCGACTCAAGGAACGGCTGCGACTCGATGTCGCCCACCGTGCCACCGATTTCGGTGATGATGACGTCCGGAGCGTTTTTGCCCTCAGCAGGCAGGCGCATGCGGCGTTTGATTTCATCGGTGATGTGCGGGATGACCTGAACAGTGTCTCCGAGGTATTCGCCGCGGCGTTCCTTGGCGATGACCGTCGAATAGATCTGGCCCGTCGTTACGTTCGCCGAACCTTCAAGGTTTTCATCGAGGAAGCGCTCATAGTGTCCGATGTCGAGGTCGGTCTCTGCGCCGTCGTCAGTCACGAATACTTCGCCGTGCTGGAAGGGGTTCATCGTGCCCGGATCCACGTTGAGGTAGGGATCGAGCTTCTGCATAGTTACAGACAAACCGCGTGCCCGCAGCAGGTGGCCGAGGCTGGAAGCCGTCAGTCCCTTACCGAGCGAGGACGCCACACCACCGGTGACGAAGATGTGTTTGGTCGTCTTGGACGAGCCCGGGAACCGGGAATTTACACGGGAATTTGATCGCTGCACCACGGAATTCGAGCTTATCATCAATTACGCCTTCCAAGCGTCCTGCCGGATTCCCCAAATGGTCAATGGTTGCCCACCACCGCGTTTCAATCAAGAGCCGCTGGCAAGAGTTTGGCATCGTCCAGCAATTCCTGGGCGTGCGCCTGCGCCGACTCGGAGTCTTCCTGCCCGGCCAGCATGCGGGCCAGTTCCTTGACCCGGTCCTCGTCACCGAGCAACTGCACATCGCTGGAGGTGAAGCCCGTGGTGGTCTTCCCATCGGCGCCGCGGACGGATGTCTTGGTAACGCGGATGTGGTGGTCCGCGAAAGCGGCCACCTGCGGAAGATGCGTTACCACCAACACTTGGACGTGGCGGGCAAGCATGGCCAAGCGACGCCCGATCTCGACGGCGGCACGCCCACCGACGCCCGCATCGACTTCATCGAACACGAAAGTGGGAACAGGATCGACGGCGGCAAGCACCACTTCTATGGCCAACATCACCCGGGAGAGTTCACCGCCCGAGGCTCCCTTGCCCAGCGGCCTGGCGGGGGCCCCTGAATGCGGCTGAAGAAGGAACGCGATCTCGTCGGTACCCCACGGGCCCAAAACGCCGGAGTCATCCACCTCGATGACCAAGGTGGCATCAGCCATCGCCAGGGCTTTCAGCTCGGCGCTTACCCGTGTTGAGAGGGTCTTGGCTGCCTTCAGCCGCGCCTTGCTGATCGCCGCGGCCTGCTTCCGAAGCGTGGCCTCCGTGGCGGTGACCTCCGCATCGAGGGACTCAATACGGCTCGAATCATCCTGCAGTTCGTCCAGGCGCACCCTCGCGGCAGCTGCCCATTCAAGTACTTCATCAATGCTCGGGGCGTACTTCCGGATCAGTTTCGCCAAGGCCGCGCGACGATCCTCGATTTCGGAAAGCCGCTCGGGCCCTTCCGTATCCAAGGCAGCCTGGTAACTCGCCAGCTCGGCAGCGATGTCATTGAGGAGGAAGCCTACTTCGGCGAGGCGAGTGGCGGCCGATCGCAGTTCCTCATCGTGATCGGCTACGTGTTCCAGGGTCCGTTTGGCCGCGTCAACCATGGTTGTGGCGTCCCCGGCGTCGCCAAACTCTTCCGCAATCAGGGATTGGTGCGCCGCCGTTGCCGCCAGCCGCAGTTCCTCCACGTTCGCTAGCTTCACGGCTTCGGCCTTGAGCGTGTCATCTTCGCCTGGCTGCGGATCCACCTCGTCAATTTCCTGGAGCGCTGCCTCCAAGGATTCGGCTTCACGCAAACGCTCCCGGGCTTCGCTGCGCAAGGTCTCCAGCTCTGACTGGATCGCCTTCCAGTGGCTGAACAGGGATTGATATTCTCCAAGGGCCTTGGCGAAGGACGCTCCGGCGAAGCGGTCCAGGGCATGACGTTGCGCCGTGGAACTTTTGAGCCGGATCTGGTCCGACTGGCCATGAACCACCACCAGGCTTTCACCCAATTCCGCCAGTACCCCGACCGGTGCCGCACGGCCGCCAACGTAAGCCCGGCTTCGCCCATCGGCTCCTACCGTGCGTGCCAGCAGGAGTTCAGCTACGCCGTCGAACTCTTCCGCATCACCACCTGCTTCCTTGGCACGCTCCACCGCGCTGTGCCGGGGATCGAGCTTCAGGACGGCTTCGGCGGACGCTGATTTGGCGCCGCTCCGCACGGCGCCGGCGTCGGACCGCGCACCGAGGAGAAGCCCGACGGCGGTCACCACCATGGTCTTACCGGCGCCCGTTTCACCGGTGACCACGCTAAGGCCAGGGCCCAGCGGCAAGGCCGCGTCCGTAATAACGCCCAGGTCACGGATTCGGAGTTCCTCAAGCATTATTCACTTCGCATTCGTGGGGTCGGAAGGCTCCCCCGGATCCTGGGGAGCGGGGGCATGCGGATCACGCGGGCTTGGCAGCGGCGCCGGCGACAGGGTCCGGATGACCGGGATAGGACCCGTGTGGACCTCGGCCTGTCGGGGTGCCGGCCCCCGCCAGCCATGGATGGGGAGCTCGAACTTTCGGACAAGCCGTGCAGAGAACGGGGTTTTATGCGTGCGGGCAAGCCGCACCGGGGTGGCCGAACGCGTCACTTCCACGCGGGCGCCGGGAGGCAAGTCCACGGATCGGCGGCCATCGCACCACAGAACCCCCAGCGCATCCGTCCGGTTCATCACTTCCACCGCAAGCTTCGAGCGTGGGGATACCACCAGCGGCTTGGCAAAAAGTGCGTGGGCGCTGATCGGAACTATGACCAAGGCTTCAACTTCAGGCCAAACCACCGGGCCCCCCGAAGAAAAGGCGTAAGCGGTGGAACCCGTAGGCGTTGCCAAAACCACCCCGTCGCAGCCAAAGGAGGTTATGGGACGCTCATCCACTTCCGTGACGAGCTCCAGCATCCGCTCGCGGTTGGCTTTCTCGATCGCAGCCTCGTTCAACGCCCAGGTGTGCCAAATCTTTTGGCCCTTGATCCACACCTGGACATCGATGGTCATGCGTTCTTCCACGGTGTACTGGCGGCTCGCGATCCATTCCACTGTCTGGGCGAGGTCGGCCCGCTCACTCTCGGCAAGGAAACCCACATGCCCCAAGTTCACGCCAAGCAGTGGGACGTCCACTTCGCGGACCAACTCGGCTGCACGCAGGATGGTCCCGTCACCTCCCAGGACCATGACCAACTCCACGTCCTCCAGGCTGACGTGGTCGTGGAGGATCTCAATGGGGGTATCGAGGGCGCCGAAGAAGCGCTCAATATCTACCAGTTCAGACTTCTGGAGGACCGGAACAAGGCCGGAGGAATGCAACTGGGTGCAGGCATCCCATGCTGCACGGAGCGACTCTTCACGGCCGGTGTGGGCAAGGACAAGTACACGCCTGCTCATCGGGTCTGCTTTCTAGTCATCTGGCCAGAGTTTTTGGATCAACGCAGCAACGTCCTCGTCCCGCTCTTCGATCTTAGGCAACACGGACGACATCCGGCGTGTCATCCAAAGGAAGTATTCAACATTTCCGTCCTGGCCGGGCAAAGGGCTTGCCGCCACGTCCCTCAATTCCAAGCCGGCATCCACCGCGGCCCTTGCAACCTGGGCGACGGCCCGGCGTCGTTCGCTCTCCGACGACACCACGCCGGTACGGCTCAACCGTTCCTTGCCCACCTCGAACTGCGGCTTGACCATCAGCACCATATCGCCCCCCGGCTCCGTGCACTGCGCCAACGGGTACATGACCAGGGTCAACGATATGAAGGAAAGATCCGCGACCGTCAATCGGGCCAATCCGCCAATCTGTTCGGGCGTCATGTACCGCACGTTGAGGCCCTCGTGGACCTCCACGCGGGGATCTTCGCGCAGGTGCGGCACCAACTGGCCATGTCCGACGTCCACTGCCACCACCTGGGCTGCACCTTGGCGCAGCAGCACATCCGTGAACCCACCTGTTGATGCGCCCGCGTCGAGGCACCGCTTCCCGGACACCACGACGTCGGGAAAAGCCGCCAGTGCACCGGCCAGCTTATGCCCGGCCCGGCTGGCGTAAATGTCCTCAAGGTGGGACTCCACGGCAAGCTCAGTCTGCGCATCCACCTGGTGCGAGGCTTTGGTCAGCAAGGTACCGCCCGAGCTGACTTTGGCGTCGCTGATGAGTTTCGCGGCATGGGTCCGGGACCTCGCCAGTCCTCGGGCGACGAGTTCCTGATCGAGTCGTGCCATGCCTTAGCTGTCGCCTTCCGAACCGGAACTGTTGGTGCTGCGTGGACTTACCGGGGGAAGGCCCGGCTCGGAATCAAGGGCTTCCGAAAGCGCGTCGTGGATATGGGCATACAGGTCACCGTGCTCCCCCACCGGCATCGCGTTGATCCGGCCCAGTGCGTCCAGTGCTCGGTCCACGAGGGCATCACCGGTGGGGAGTGGTGTGTCTGGCCATTGAATCTGCGGGCTTTCCAGCTGGGTCCGGGCCGGCTCAACCTGATCGTTGTCGGCCTCTGGCGCCAGGCGGTGTGTAGGCTCGGTCATCCCACCAGTCTAGTGACGGCGCCACTCGAGGCGCGGCACACGGGCAGTGGACGCGTCCGGGACCGCCGACCACCAGGCCGCACATGCAGCGCGCCACGCGTCAAGGTCGTCCTCGGCACCCGTCACGGTCACGATGCCATCGTGCGCACGTGCCGAGGTGGCACCGCAACGGAACGTGCCGCCGTCGTCCGTTATTTGCGGATAGGTGACGTAGAGATCCGCAAGGTCGGCCAGCAAGTAGTCGGGACGCTCGTCGGACCGTGCAGCCAGGATGGTTTCCTTGGTATCCACTCCAGTAAGAACGGCCGCCGTGGTAAATCCTGCCCGGTTGCCACCCAGGATGTCGGTGTCCAAACGGTCCCCCACCACGAGCGGACGATCAGAGTTCAACCGCTTTGCCGCGGTATGGAACAAGGGCGCTTCAGGCTTTCCCGCCACCACGGGTGTCTTCCCGGTGGCAGCTGCAACCGCAGCGACCAGCACACCGTTACCCGGGGCAATGCCCCGGGCCTGTGGGATGGTCATATCCGTGTTGGTCGCACACCACAACGCGCCCCCGGCAACCACGTACGAAGCCTCAGCCAGGTCCTTCCAGCCAATCTCCGGGTTGAAGCCTTGGACCACGGCCACAGGGTTCTCCGCAGCGCTGGACACAGGTACAAGCCCCACCAGCTCGATCTCGTGCGCCAGTGCTGCGCTGCCCGTGATCAGGACGCGGGCTCCTGCAGGCAACAGGGACGCGAGTAAATCCCCGGCCGCCTGGGACGAACTGACCACTTGGTGATCCTCTGCCGGCGCACCCAGCTCTCGGAGGTGCGCAGCAACCTGGGCGGGAGTCCGCGAGGCGTTATTAGTCACATAACCCAAGCGAACGCCCTCAGTTTCGAGGCGTTGCAACGACGCCACCGCGCCCGGGATGGCGTGTGGTCCTGTGTAGACCACACCATCGAGGTCGGAAAGGACGGCATCAAACGCGGAAATCAGTGAATCAGCCATTCTGGGCGTCGGTGTCGTCGTTCTCGGCTGCTTCCCGGCGATCCGCTTCATCCTCTACGGAGTCCACGTCCGACTCGGCATCATCGGACTCAAAGTAGTCCGATTCGACGTCGTCCAACTCAACCTCATCATGCTCAACATCAGCTGCCGCGGCCTCTGCAATGACGGTTTCAGTTTCGGGCTTTACGACGTCGGCGTCCCGGGCAGCTTTCTCGAAGCGCGGCTTGCGCGCGGCTTCTTCGTCCTCCTCGTCCCAGCCAAGGTCGAGAATTTCCGGCTCGGCGAAGTCGCCAACACCCAGTGCATTCTCCGCGACGAGCGCCTGGCGAGCCCACTTATCGGCTTCCTCGGTACGCCCGACGGCAGACAGCGCTTCTGCATATGCGCGGAAAAGGCGAGGGCTGTAGGAGAATGCCCGATTGATGTCCAGTTGCGGGATCTCGAGTTCGCTGACAGCAGCGTCAAGTTGATTCAGGTCAGCGCGTGCACCAGAAGCCACGATGGCCAGTTCAACCTTGCCCGGGGCATCCAGATCCTGGGCTTCGGGAGAGCGAACCACGTCCAGTGCACGGTCGGGACGGCCCAAGCCACGTTCACAGTCGGCCATGACAGGAAGGTGCACATTAGAGCCGCTGATCCGACGGTAGGTACGGAATTCGCGCAGAGCCTCGCCATAGTGGCCGGCAGCGTAGGCGGTCAAACCTACTGCTTCCCGAACCACGGAGAGCCTTCCGCCACGGCGACTCGCGGCCAGAGCGTGTTGGAAGGCGAGCTCCGGCTCAATGTCGATCAAGCGGCCAGCCATGACCAAGTGCTTGGCAACCCAGCCCGCGCTCTGCTCCTCGAGGGTCTTGATCTGGTGGCCCGTGGCGCGGTCGAGTTCCTTGCCCGTGACGTCGTCATCAATCTCGGGGGAACGCTCGCGGTCAGGCCGGTTGGCGCTACGAATATCCTTGGCGTTGGGAACGCGGGCGGGACGCTCTTCCCAGGAATTTCCGCGGTCATTGTTGAAGGAGCGTCGGTCACCGTCACGGGCGGGACGGTCGAAGTTCCGGGGCCCGCGCTCGGGCCGGTCGCCAAACGGCTTACGCTCGCCGCGGTCACTGTTGAAGGGGCGACGGTCGCCTTCACGGGCCGGACGGTCACCGCGGTCACCAAACGGCTTACGGTCACGATCCCCACCAAACGAACGACGCTCACCATCACGAGCGGGACGGTCACCGCGGTCACCGCGGTCACCAAACGGCTTACGGTCACGATCCCCACCAAACGAACGACGCTCACCATCACGAGCGGGACGATCACCAAATGGCTTCCGCTCGCCACGGTCATTGTTGAAGGGACGACGGTCACCATCACGAGCGGGACGATCACCAAATGGCTTCCGCTCGCCACGGTCATTGTTGAAGGGACGACGGTCGCCTTCACGAGCCGGACGATCACCAAATGGCTTCCGCTCGCCACGGTCATTGTTGAAGGGACGACGGTCGCCTTCACGGGCCGGACGGTCACCGCGGTCGCCAAACGGCTTACGGTCACGATCCCCACCAAACGAACGACGCTCACCATCACGAGCGGGACGGTCGCCAAACGGCTTCCGCTCGCCACGGTCACTGTTGAACGGACGACGGTCACCATCACGAGCGGGACGGTCGCCAAACGGCTTCCGCTCGCCACGGTCATTGTTGAACGGACGACGGTCACCATCACGAGCCGGACGATCACTGTCGCGGTTCTCCCTGGACCGGAACCCACGAGGGTCTCCACCGGAGTTGTTGTTAGGGCGGTATGAGCCGCGGTCGTCGCGGTTCCCGCCGAAGTTTCCGCGATTGCCGCCGCGATTGCCGCCGTTGTGCTCAGCCATGGTGGATTCCTCCTGTTGCGAGCCGACCACTGGCGCGTGCGTAGTCGCTCATAACCCGTATTTCGTTGTCACGCCGCCGCAAGCTATCAACCCGCGGCTCGTATATCTGATTCAATTCTATTCGACCCCACCGTGGCCACCGAACTCGGACAGCATAATCAGCTCGCCCGTGGGGAGACTCACAGTCAGGAACAGGCTCTGTGGACTCGCCCTCTACCGGGCTCGTCCGCCTCACGCCTTGATAACCCGTGATGGGCATGTGTTTGTTGTGTTTGGTGTTTTGGGTGTTAAATGCGGGGAGCCCCGACCGTGGGGTCGGGGCTCTCCGGTTGAATGGTTGTCCGGCGGTGTCCTACTC
>NZ_JAWRXG010000304.1:0-256 GCF_046535135.1 Arthrobacter sp. SIMBA_036 | reverse complement strand
GGCAAGACGTGCGGCTTGCCTTTTGTTGGGCGGCGTTTCGCTCAAGCGTTTCAACTCGAGCAAGAGCTCGGCCAAGTACGGAGTAAGCGGAATTACGCGTCCACCGGTTCCCTCGACTTTGTCGTCAAGCCGGAGGCTTCGCCAGCGGAAGTCGACATCCTCCCAGCGTAGCGCTGCCCATTCCTCTCGGCGAGCACCGGTGATCAGCAAGCCTTGTAGGTAGACGCTTCGAATTGGATTCTCGATTTTTCGGACC
>NZ_JAWRXG010000303.1:0-256 GCF_046535135.1 Arthrobacter sp. SIMBA_036 | reverse complement strand
ATCCTTTATCTCATTTAAATAATAAAGTCCTTTTTCATAATCTCCGCCAAGAATATACAAGCGAAAAATGTTATCATAAAATTTAATTTTATCATTACTTTTATAAACTTGCAAAATTTCCTTGTTGAGCTTTTTTATATTATTGTCAAAGGAACTGCTTTCAATATTTTCATCCGTTTTGAATATGAAATTCTGTGAGTGATATTGCAAAGAAAACAACCCTATTAATAATAAGATTGTTTTCTTTAAGATATTA
>NZ_JAWRXG010000302.1:0-256 GCF_046535135.1 Arthrobacter sp. SIMBA_036 | reverse complement strand
GAAATAATGCTGAATCTAATGGTTTTCAGTCAACAGCAATCGGGTATAAGGCAAAAACAACGAAAAATGAATCAACGGCCATCGGGAATAATTCTCAGGCGGGAGGCTTTCAGTCAATAGCATTAGGATTTAACGCAAAGACGAATTCCAACAGTGAAACGGCTTTAGGGTATAATAGTGTAACGAACAACGAAAATTCTACGGCTCTGGGCTCAGGCGCCAGTGCATTGGGACAGTTTTCTACTGCGGTAGGATA
>NZ_JAWRXG010000301.1:0-257 GCF_046535135.1 Arthrobacter sp. SIMBA_036 | reverse complement strand
CTAATAAAATCCTTTTCATATTTACCTCTAAAGTGTTTGTAGACTAAATTTGGTCTTTATTTGGACTTCTGTTGGTTTTCATCTATAATTTTAAAAGTAACCTAGTCTTGGGGGCAGACAATGTATCAAACTAAACAGTCACGCATCACAACGGTTTCAGCATTTAAGAAAGAACTGTCTTCAATGAATGTTGAGGAGCCTGTTGTTGTTACCCAAAATGGGGAGCCACTCTATGTGGTTCAGGACCCAGCCCAGTA
>NZ_JAWRXG010000300.1:0-257 GCF_046535135.1 Arthrobacter sp. SIMBA_036 | reverse complement strand
GACGCAACGCGATATCGGCCTCGCGATGTGCAAGGCTGTGGATACGGACATCCGTCAGGATCTCGAGCTCGATGCCCGGAAGTCCAGCAAGGATCTGGCCGAGATGTGGCGCGAGAAGCAGATCGGCAACCGAACGGATGGTCGTCAGCCGCACGCGTCCGCCCGGCCCCTCCGGCGAGACGACGCGGTCACGGATCGCAGAGGCCGCCGACGCCATCGCCGCAGCCTCCGCCGATATCGATTGCCCCTGCACCGTC
>NZ_JAWRXG010000299.1:0-257 GCF_046535135.1 Arthrobacter sp. SIMBA_036 | reverse complement strand
GGCAAACATCCCGGCGAAGCAGAACCGAAAGGAAACTTTCCCTTTCAGCTCCTGGGTTTATCGGCAGCGCAATCTGGTTGAGCGCTTCTTCAATAAACTCAAACAGTTCAGAGGCATCGCAACGCGCTACGACAAAGATCCCCGCAACTTCCTCGCCGCCGTCAAACTCGTTGCAACACGCATATGGATCAGATCGTTATGAGTCTATGCCCTAGTCGGAACGTCTGCGGTCCGCATTCATGGGGAGTAGTGGCTGA
>NZ_JAWRXG010000298.1:0-257 GCF_046535135.1 Arthrobacter sp. SIMBA_036 | reverse complement strand
ATTGCAGCAGGAAACCATAAATTAAATGAATGGCTTCATGAATAAATTGATTGCAACCATGTTTTACAAGCAATGTGATGTAAGAAGTGGTAGGCTGGGCCATGGAAAATCAAGGTGAAAAAAATTCTATGGAAGGGAAAGGGGTATTTCCTGTAAAGGGTGAGGTAAAAACCTTGGTAGAACCCGGATCTAGATAGTGAGTGAACAGGCTGATTATAAAAATCGGCAATAAGAATCATTGCAAGGTAAAACAACTG
>NZ_JAWRXG010000297.1:0-257 GCF_046535135.1 Arthrobacter sp. SIMBA_036 | reverse complement strand
AAGTAAGCAAAATAAAAAATGCACGGAAATAGTCCGTGCAATTTTTATAGGTAACGTATGTTATTTGGTGGAAATATACTTTATAGCGGCTTCCAAAACCCTATCTACAAATGTTTTTGGAGAATTTTTCATTTCCAGCAGTTCTGCATCTGAAGGCGGAGTAACATAAATATCCGGCTTGATGCCAATTCCCTCAATAACTTCGCCTTTTGCATCTTTATGGGCCATTACCGGCATATAAAAACTCAAATATCCTG
>NZ_JAWRXG010000296.1:0-257 GCF_046535135.1 Arthrobacter sp. SIMBA_036 | reverse complement strand
CCTGCTGCTGATCCTGCGAACCCGGGTCTTTAGCAGTAGGAGGCAGTATCTCAAGCTGGAAATTAACAGGGCCGAACAGCTGACCGGGCAGGCTGGGCAGTTTCAGGCGCGCCTCGATGAGATTGCCATCCGGAACGAGCCGGCGCTGACGGACCTGCTCGGCAGGGTGCAGGAGGCGGTGAAGGAAGCCCGGAACTGGTAAAATGCGGATGCGGTGGCTGGTGAGCCGCGCCGGCTGCGCCTCCGCAACGCCAGCC
>NZ_JAWRXG010000295.1:0-257 GCF_046535135.1 Arthrobacter sp. SIMBA_036 | reverse complement strand
CTGGCCGCCTGGCGGGAATGAGAGCGCTCATTACCGGTGGCGATTCCGGCATGGGACGCGCCGCCGCGATCGCATATGCGCGCGAAGGTGCCGACGTCGCAATCAACTATCTTCCCGACGAAGAGCCCGATGCGAAAGAAGTTATTGCCCTGATCGAGAAGGAAGGTCGAAAGGGTGTCGCTTTGCCGGGCGATCTCCGGGACGAGGCGTTTTGCAAGAAGCTTATCGAGGACGCAGTCCAGGCCCTCGGTGGTCTC
>NZ_JAWRXG010000294.1:0-258 GCF_046535135.1 Arthrobacter sp. SIMBA_036 | reverse complement strand
CTGCTCCTGGCCAGTATGCGCGATTACTAGCATGAACTTGGCATTCGCATCGAAAACTGCACGCTCAATATCAGCCTTTCTTGCACGAATCCGATCGTTTAACTGATCCAAATCATTGTCTAAAACCTTTCTCACACCTTCAATAAACTTGAGGATATCACCGAGTTCAATCGAGCCATGCCCGTCAGCATGCCACTTTGTTTGAACTAGATAGAGTGTTCGATCTTTGGGATCGAAATAGATGAGATCAATGCCCCC
>NZ_JAWRXG010000293.1:0-258 GCF_046535135.1 Arthrobacter sp. SIMBA_036 | reverse complement strand
AACAGCAGAAAACTTAAAATATTGTATGATAAAGAAAATACAGTCTTATTGATAATTGGTGAAGCCAAAAGAAAACGGCTATGCAGATCAATTTCATCGGAAGCGTCTCTTACATCTCAATACAATCTAAAATATGTACAATATGTACACAATTGTATGCATGTGCATATTGTGTGCAATTATGGGTTTCCATAGTGCAGTACTCCATAAATTATTTACTTTTATCCTGTAATAAAAAATCACACAAAAAAGAATTAA
>NZ_JAWRXG010000292.1:0-258 GCF_046535135.1 Arthrobacter sp. SIMBA_036 | reverse complement strand
CTAATCAAAACTTGCAGTATACCTTCACGATGCCAGGTGATCCCGCAGTAAAGAAAAAGTTTAAATTTGTGCTTGATATTCCTGAATACTCGTATCCTATACCTCCTGAACTTCCTGAGGTTCCAGGATTCCCTCCACTTCCTAAACCCAGAAAAGACAATCTGAAGATTGTTTTAAAAAGAGGCAGTGAGATCATCATTCCGCAGCTGACAATAACAGAAGGGATGTATAAGGAGTATAATCTTAATGGTTATCCAG
>NZ_JAWRXG010000291.1:0-258 GCF_046535135.1 Arthrobacter sp. SIMBA_036 | reverse complement strand
ATCGAATTCTTCGAATCCATAGTAGTTATGCAGCTTATTGTAGGCTATTTTCATATGAGCTGCATCCTTATTCGGAGCTACAAAAAAGCGGATAGAATCTAGCTTAGCAGATAGTTGAAATGGCACATTTTGTACATTATCTACTCCTTTTATTTTTTTGAAATCGGTAAATGCTATGGCTTTCTGAGCAGCTGTTGTTTCTGTTTTTGTGACTTCTGAAGTTTTATTTTGAGGATTACAACCTACAAAAACAACTAC
>NZ_JAWRXG010000021.1:0-19500 GCF_046535135.1 Arthrobacter sp. SIMBA_036 | reverse complement strand
ATCGAATACGAGTCCATCATGAACACGCAGGCCACACTGGCAGCGTGACTAACCACTGTCACCTATCCGTGCAGCAGACCCGTTCCCTGTCGATGAAGCCCGTTTGGGACACACTCAAAAATCTTGCCGTTCCCGGTTTGAAGTTGAGTGCCCTCGTCGTCTCGGGCTTGGAGGACCAGAGATATGACACGCAAATTCCCGGTAGGGCCCCGGCTCGCTATTTCACCAGTTAAAGCGCATGCTGACCTAGAGGGTAGCCGGGGAAATTCTTCAGTCACCGGCCCTTCACGCAGTAGAAGGCCCCTGGCCACTTACAAACCGGTCCGGGCTCCGTTGGAGCCGTCATGCAGCCGGCGGTTTCAATGGCGGTATCTGATGCAAGCATCCAGAGATGCTCACACCGACGTCCTGGAAGCCGGGCACCAGGACCAGATGGACTCGACAGGGGTAGCCAGCGGGGAGAACCCACCCATCGCTCGGATTCGTTCGCCACGAAGGGCGACGGGCGGCGGTTCTTGCCACCGGCTTGGACTCCGCGGCAGGTACTATGACGCAGCGGAACCCGAACGCTGGATTAAGGCTGCGCGAACGTGGCCTGTTTACGGATGGATACCTTGACGAGTTAGTGACAGTGCCGGATCTGGTCTGGAGGTGATTCTTGCATCCTTCTGGCCGATGTGCGTATAACTATTGATGCAAGCATTCGCTGATGCAGACCGGCGGCCCAAACCGATGAAAGTTGACGGCCTGCCATGACTACTGAGACACACATCAGTAAATTCCTCAAAGAGTGCACGGTGTTGGACGGGGAACCTGATGAAGGACTGACTTCGATGTGCCTCTATGGCCTGTACATCAGCTGGTGCCTCATGAGGGATAACGTCCCCCTCCCAGACAGTGACTTTCAAGCTTCCGTTAAGGAGCACGGTCTACGGCAAATAACACGCCATGGGGTTCTCTTCTACCCTGATGCGCGGATGATAGGGCCTGCATCAAGGGACTACATCCTCAACAGCGTCCCGGCCGCACATCTGCCCGTTTTTGAAAGTCTCGGTGAGCTTTGAAAGTCTCGGTGAGCCGTTCTCAGCCTCGCAGGACGGTCCCACTTTTGACGGTGGGTCCTCCCGGTTGACTGATCGTTTCGAGTAACGTACTCGTGGTGCTCGTTGTTCCGGTTTGGTTAGGTCCCGGTCTCCCGGGAACGCGACGACCAAACAGAAGGACGCCGGTCGCCCCCGTTGCTGTTTAAACAACGGCGCCAGGCAACCGTCCATACGCCGAAAAACGCTTTGGCTGCGACAGATACCGCTCAACCGGCAGTCAGTCGGGGCACTGCCCCTTTTCAAACCGCCGGCCTGCTCCTACGTCGCCCGCAAGTCAACATTCATACACGAGCTACGCGGGAGCGCGTGATAAGCCGCTTCGATAACCCGTGCAGCACGATGCAGTTGAAAAGGTATTGACCAGCATGTTTCAACCGCTGAGCCCACAGGCCCTGACAGCGCGCCGGAACCAGGCCATGGAAGCGATGGCCAAACACCTCGAAGCCCCCAGGACAACGGCAAGGAAATAACCCGACGGCAGCGCTGTCAGGGATGTCCCGGATAAACGGTACCCCGCGGCGGCCTCGAGCTAGATCGTGTTGCTGATCAGGCGCGCCGCGCCCTTTGTAGGGGCGGGCCGGCGCCATGAGCATCTCTACCGCGCCTCGGAAGCATGTTCCTGCCGCAGCAGCCACAAGGTAGCCTTTGTCAGGGAATTGAAGAACTGTGTGGGGCACGGCGGCTTCTGTGCGCCCGCGGACCAGTTGGCCAGAATCCGGTCCACTGGGCTGCTGCCAAGCAGCGCGATCCGGGACGCAGCACACGGAAGGCTGAACACGGCGCGTGCCTGCCGGGTCACCGAAGCAGTGTTGGTCATGTCCACCAGCAATGGGCACTCACTACCGTCAGCCAGTGCGTTCACGGCCGCCACGGCAGCCTGCGCGTCCGTGCCCTCGATCTTCACGGCCGAATTCCAGACCAGGTGGATGATGCCGTCTTCGCGAAGGGTCACGATGCCTTTGCCGCCGTCAACTTTGGTGCACCCCATACAGTCCCCCAACTGGTGTCTCCGGTCGGTTCCAGCCCGGGACCGATAGCAGCATCCTACGCGGCACTTCCACCCAGGACTACGTGTTTGTGCTGGTCAGAGCCCGCGACCGGGACAGCTTCGAACGCTGCTGTAGAACCTGCTCCGCAACGCGATGAACTACCGCAGCCCGCACAGGGACCTTCACAGAGGTGCCCAAGGGAGCCCTAGCCTGAATAAGGCTTCTCAACCGGGTTCCCGTCCGGCATGTCAGTCCTCGCGGCGATGCACGAGCATGACGCGCGTGCTGGTGCCGTTGCAGTTGATCCGGATTGTGTCACCGTCAACGACTCTTTCCACGTCGTACGGTCCGCTTGCGCCGACCTTGAGCGCCGGCGGCCTTTCCCTCGTTCCAAGCGGAGGGCACGGCACTTCCGGGCCGTGGTGTCCACGGTTCCCGCAGCGGGATCGCTGGTGCTGGTGGGCCTCGATCTCGTCATCGGCTGGCCGGCGGCGGGCAATGTCTTCATCACCGACCTGAATGCCTTGGCGGCTTTCCTGTTGTGGCGCAAGGTGTCCGACGACGCGGGGGCATAAAAAACGCCGGCACGAGCGCGGAACTGCCCGAGGCACGACCGCTACTTGTAAGTACAGTGTCTGGACTAACGCCATTACGCACATTAGGATCACGTTCAGAGCTGATGTTGCGGGGTTTGTTCCTTCGCACGGACTGGGGGATAAATTGGGGGGCTAATTCCTGCGGCCGCTTTCGGTCTGCCTAACGCTAATGGCAAGATTCCGATAGCCGCCCGTCGGCTGAAATTCATCGGCTAGGCGAGGTCCGGACCTGCATCAGATTGGTTCTAGCGGTCGTTGCACCAACCAGATTCTTTTGGAGGACGAATGACCCTGTCGTCTTTCGCCGCCCCGGAAACTTTCGGCTACTGCAACATGTCCCGGGCGCGTTGTCGCGGGTTCAGGGGTTCTCGGTCAGGATGACCGGGACCGTTTCATCGCGTTGGTTTGCCCGGGGGTCCGGTGGCGGCTGTCGCTTGCCAGGGAGCCGTCGAGACCTGACCGGCACGAAGTGGTGGCCCGGAGCTGGTGCTGGAACTTGTTAAGGTCGTGATGGTGGTGCTGGTCCGGGAGGGGTGGATGGACCATCAGGTCCCGTACGTCAGATGCAGCAAGACAGCAGGGCTCTGAGGGAATCAACGCGGCCGATGAGGTTCCCTGAGCAACCTGATGCATGCCCGCAGGGACGGGGGCATACAGAACGCGGCGAACCGGCTTGTTGTCCGCGTGCCCCGTCACAGCTACAACATCCTGTACGGCACCAGCCGCAGGATGGCGTCCGGCGCGATGGCTCCGCCGGACTGAGTCGGGTGCACGCCCAAGACATCGCGGCGGGGACCCCAGCCGGACCACCACTCCGGCTCCAAGACACCGGCACGCTGATCATTGCTGCGGTCACGAACGCATTGGTGGACGCATCCAGTGCCTGTGACCGTGCGCGGGAGGTCAGCGGCGGATGACAACGGTAGACGGAAGGGAACTGATGTCGGCAGTCGAGCCAGTGTCAGTGTGGATGCCGGTCTCCAATGTCGGTAGAACCCTTATCTTCCTGGGAGCCCGCGCTGATGATGCTTTCAGCGACGGTTTGGATTTTTTGGTGGCTGCTCAGGGACCTCGCGAGCAAATAGGACCCCGCCTCGGCGCGAGTGCAGTTGTTCCGGGACATGATCATCCGGCTGGCGAGTTCGATAGGTGCCCGGCGGGCCAGGGCTGCGTACAGGTCCTCGTCATTCCCGCCGGAGGTGGGCATGCGAAGGGTGAGTCGTAGTGCTGGGCCCGCGCTCTCGGCGAACCCGGTTGCGTCCCTGATAGCGTGCCCCGTGAAGACCCCTGTCCTGTCGGCGAAGAAGTGCAGAGTTGCGGATACGTCTTTCCCCACGCCCAAGGGAACGATTAAGACGTTCCGAATGTGGGCGGAGGCAGGGCTTTTGGTGTAGTCCGGCCAACGCTGGTCCAGGCTCGTGTCGGCAATAACGATGGCTCGGGACGTTTCCGTGGCTTCCAGGGCGGGCCCGTTACCCCACACGTATGCCAGCCCTCCCTGCCAGAGTGCGTCGTTGCTGCTTCCGACAATACTTACAGGACCCCCGGGCCGCCACAGTATCAGGGCACACT
Source organism: Arthrobacter sp. SIMBA_036 (assembly GCF_046535135.1). Lineage (NCBI taxonomy): Bacteria > Bacillati > Actinomycetota > Actinomycetes > Micrococcales > Micrococcaceae > Arthrobacter > Arthrobacter sp. SIMBA_036. Next base: position 15,240 of record NZ_JAWRXG010000021.1, on the reverse strand, counting down.
GTACTGGCGCGCCTGTGGCCCGGCTCATCAATGTAGCCGCGTAGAGTGTCATTCCGTCAAGGAAGCTTCTGACGTTCTCGCTGCGGGCGATGAGCTGGCGAAGACGTTGCTCGTCCTCTTCCTGTTCAGGCACATCCCCATCATAGAGGCGCTCAGGGGTGGAAGCGACTCCTGAGCGGGTTGCGTTGTTTGCAAGGAACTGCCGAGATTAAGGGGGATTTGGCACGGATGGCTTATGCAGCCCAGACGGCTTGGTGCTGGGCTTCCGGAGAGCTGAACGAGGTATTGAGTGCGTAGGCGCGGGAGGCAGGCCCTACCATCCACAGCCCAGGGAAAAAGATGCCCCGCCGGGCGGGAAAGGCGGCCCGAATGCCCTCGTAGCCCAGCAACTCCTGGAAGGAGTCCCTAGGGACTTGCCGGAGGTGGTGAAGGTTGCACCACACGGAGTAGAGCCCATACAGAGTGGCGAAGTCCAGACCTTCGTCGGTGTCGTCCTCGATGAGAAGGCATTCCTGGATGAAGCGGTTGATGTTATGCGGGTGCATCAGAAACCTCCGGGGCGGCGGAAATTATTCGGTGCCGGACTGCTTCAGCGAAACCTCAAAACAACTATGCCGCAGTGTTTCTGCTGGTTCAATACCCATATTCCCACGCGTGCAGCGTTCACCTCAGTAGGGTAGCTCGCCGGAATCCCGGCTGGTCTTCTTCATTGACGCGCTGAACGCATCTCAGCATGTCCGGCTCTCGAATACGGGAACATACGTTCGTGAAGAGCCACTGCCGTAAGCCGATCGCTTACGTATAGCTAGGGCGCTGCCTGGATCCCGGCCAACCCTCATTGCGAAATACAGGATCCGCCTCTGGGACGCTGGACTCATCGAATCAACCGGCCACGGAAAAGTCGACTACGCCATTCCCGGCCTCCGAGAGTGCCTACGCAAGAACCCCAACTCCTGACGCTGCAGCCCTCCGGAGTTGATTTGGGGCTTCCCCGCCCCGCTCCCCCGAGGTCACGCCCTGAGCCGCATATGGACGCTATGACAAGCTGAACTGATCCAATTGCAGATTTTCCAGATTAGGACCCGGTGATACCCACTCCCTGGTTTCGGCGCTCCGGACACCAAAGTCCGAAGCCTGATCAGCCGCCCCCGGTGGTATGGGAAATCTTCCCCTCTCGCTGGCCAAGGGTAGGTGTCGGAACCCGACTGGTGGGAGAGCTCTCTGTCAGCTAGTGAGCACCTGGGTGGCTGATTCCTTCAGCTTGCCGTTGGCCCACTTCATCTGTCGGATTGTCTGTGGATGGCACTTCTCGGCCAGGGCCAGAAGGTTTCGGTCCTTCATCCCCTGGGCAGCCTGGGCCAAAAGCTCCCAGTCGGCCGATACCCCGCAGGACTTCACATACAGCTCACGCAGGTCGTGCAGCAGCAGCATCCCGGTCTCGGGACGCCGGCCCAGGAGCTCGCTCCCCTTCTCCCGAAGCGTTTCCATCAGTGACGCTTCGCCGTGCGGCTCCGGGTTCAGGTCCTGGCCGTAATCCGTGGCGATGTCGGCGATGTCCCGCACGTGCTGCTGTGACCAGCGGGCCAAGTCCCGGGCCAGGTGGTAGATTTCATGGTCCACCTTGTGCCGCTCGGAAACGAGCAGCAGGTGGTGTGCCAGGTCGTTCTCAGATCGGTGCATCTCCCCGAGTACGAGCCCGAATTTCATCGTGCCCCTCCTGCCGTGTCTGTGACTTCATCGGCCAGCGCGGAGGCTATTCCCTTGGTCCTGGCTCCTTCAGGAAAGTCGCCGACCGGAGCTGACGCTGTGGTGGTCGGCGCCGGGGACGGCCGGTCCCCGGCGGAAACCCGGGTGATGCGGGCGGCTGCCGTCTTGAAGATGGGCTGCTTGGACGCCGCGTCCCAATCGGTGATGGTCAGCTCGTTCGCTGCCCTTCCCGCCCCGTCAGGCTGGCACCCGCCCTCGGTATCCCAGTATCCGTAGTGGAAGGGAAGGAACAACACCCCGTTCCGGATGCCGCTGACGCGGACGCGGGCCTGGACGGAGCCACGGGGTGTCTCCACCTCCGCAAGGTCGCCTTCGGCAATCCCGTAGGCGGCGGCGTCATCGGCTGACAATTCAATCCAGACGTCCGGCGCGGCCGCCTGCAACTCCGGCACCCGGCCCGTCTTGGTGCGAGTGTGGAACTGGTAGAGCGTACGACCGGTGATGAGCTGGAGCGGAAATTCCTGGCCCGGCAGTTCATGGGCCGGCATATATTCGGCGGCTTTGATGATGGCCTTGCCCGCCGGGTTGAGGGCCTTGTACTCCGACGCGTCCATGGGCGCCCCTGTGATCAGGTCCCGGCCGTAGGTTTCGCAGTACTCCGGGTGCGCCCAGAACCTGCCATCAACGTAAATACGTTCCGTGCCCTCCGGGTTCTCCTCGTTGCACGGCCACTGGATGCCGGAGCCACCGCGCAGCTTGTCGTAGCTGATGCCGGTGTAGTCGCAGGGACGGCCCCGGGTGCATTCCTTCCAGGCCTCGAAGGCGGACTCGGGATCGTGCCATTTGATCAGCGGCTGCCCGTCCTTGTCCTGCAAGCCCATGCGGTGGGCGTAGTCAATGAAGATCTCAAGGTCCGCTTTGGCCTCGCCCGGCGGATCCACGGCTTTCTCCGAGAGGTGAACGGTGCGGTCGACGTTGGTGAAGGTGCCCGTCTTTTCACCCCACGTGGCTGCAGGAAGGACGACGTCGGCCAGCTGGGCTGTCTCGGAAAGGAAGATGTCCTGCACCACCAGAAACAGCCGCTCCTGGGCAAGGATGCTGCGGATTCGCGCCAGCTCGGGCAGCGAGACGGCCGGGTTAGTGCCGCTGACCCACAGCATCCGGATGGAGCCGTCTTCGGCATACCGCATCATCTGCATGACGTGTGTCGGCGGGGAGTAGTGCGGGATGGAGAAGGGGTCGACGTTCCAGACCCGGGCGAGATCCTTGACGTGCGCGTCGTTTGACCAGTTACGGAAGGCGGCCAGGTCGCCGTCGGCGCCGCATTCGCGGGTGTTCTCCGCCGTGGGCTGGCCGTTCATTTGCAGGATGCCACAGCCGGGCTTGCCCAGCATGCCGCGGATGATGTTAACGTTGTTCACTTGGACCGCAGCAGCGGTGGCCTGATTGGACTGGTAGAAACCCTGCAGCACCGTGGACAGCAGCCGCTCGGCGTGGCCAATGATGCTGGCTGCCTCCTGGATCTGCTCCGCCGGGACGCCGCAGATTTCCGCCGCCAGGGCCGGCGGGTAGTTCTTGACCTCTTTTTCGAGGTCCGGGAACCCCACGGTGTGGGCGTCGATGTATTCCCGGTCCACCCAGCCGTTGGCGATGATTTCGTGCAGGATGGCGTTCATGAGGGCCACATTGGTGCCGGGCCTCGGGGCCAGGTGCACGGTGGCGGCTCTGGCCACGGGGGTCATCCGCGGGTCCACGCAAATGATCTTGGGCGGGTTCGGCCCGGCAAGGCGATCCAGCATCCGCGTCCAGAGGACGGTTTGCGTTTCCGCGACGTTATGCCCATAGAGCGCGATAACGTCCGCGTGATCCACGTCCGTGTAGGAGCCCGGCTGGCCGTCGCAGCCAAACGATTCCTTCAGGGCCTCACCGGCGGTCGCCGTACACAGCCGGGTGTTTCCGTCCACGTGGTTGGTGCCGATCCCGCCGTGCGCGAGTGTTCCCAGAGTGTAGTACTCCTCGGAAAAGAGTTGGCCGGTGGTGTAGAAACCGATGGCGCTCGGGCCTTGTTCGGCCAGCAAGGCCTTGGACCGGTCCACAATCCGCTGCATCGCGGTGTCCCAGTCTGTTTCCACCAGCTTCCCGCCCACGCGGACGAGGGGTTTGGTGAGCCGGTCCGGTGACGCGTTCGCTTGCCAGCCGTACAGGTCCTTCGGCCCCAGCCGGCCGTGGTTGACCCGGTCGGAGGCCCGGCCACGAACGCCGACGATCCGGTTATCCTTTACAGCGATATCCATGGCGTCACCGTTCGAGTGGAGGAGCGACGCCGATTGAACCCATCGGTCCACGTCCTGCGGACCCACCCCCTCGGCAAGGTGCGTGTCCACCCTAACCGGCCAGTCACCTCCGCTGCCGTACGGCGTCCTAGTCCCCCATGGTTCAGCGATCCGGTCCTTAAGCGTCATGTGTTCATCTCCTGCCTCGCCTCGACCCATGCCATGCTCAACGCCCCTGCCCCGACCTTACCCACCTTGGCGCGGTCAAAACAGGGTTTCGCACATCATCGGAGTCAACCATGAGGAGGCAATCCCTAAGGGGCGGAAAAAGTTGCTCCTCCCTGGCGGCCCACCCAACTCGCGGCATGGGAACCGGCTGACCAAACCCGCGCCGCGGATGAGTAAAGCCAAGCGCTGGGGAGGCCATCGCGGAGAACTTGTTCAGCAGCACGATGTAGTCGACTCCTCGGAGTCGCGTGAAGACGATCCCCGGTCACCTGCCGCGTTGCCTTCCGCGGGCCACCAGGATTTCGACGGCGTCGATGTCTGCTGCCGGTCAAACGGGCGTAGGTTGCTGATGCCACAGTCAGGAGCAGGGAGCTGCCAGTGTATGGCAGCGGCAGAGAAATGATCATGTCGTGGAGGCCACGGCGAAAAGCCCGGCCACGCCGATGAGGTAGAGGACAAGGACGACGAGTGAGTCGATGCCCATGCCCAGAACTTTCTTTTGTGGCCTGAAGAGGATGCCGAGCAGGTAAGTGAGGGTCAGTAGGATCGCCAGGGCCGTGAGGTATATGTCGGTGGCTTTTGCCTGCGGAAGGACTGGTTTGCCGGAGATCAGTACGGCAAGGAGGAAGAGCACGGGCAAGAACGCGTTGCCGCCGAAGATGTCGCTGAAGGCGAGTTTGTAGTCACCCTGTTTCACGGATGCCAAGCCGGTGGAGATTTCGGGCAGGGAGGTCGCAAGGGCCAGGAATGTGGCGCCGAAGAGCACCCCGGACAGTCCGATATGCCCGGCAATTGCCTCTCCGCTGCGTTCCAGGACCACGCCCGCGCCAAGGGTGGCGAGAGCGGCGACGCTGAAGATCAGCACGGATTTTCCGGTGCTGATGTTTCTTCCTTGGTGGGCTGCGGTTGTCTTGGAATGCCCTTGAGGTTTCTCTTGGCCGCCCGGTGCGTGGCCGTGTTCGTGCCAGGGAAGAGATTTCTGGGACCGCCGGACCAGGATCAGGCCGAGAACCCAGAAGACGGCGATCAGGACCGCGGCAGGGGTCAATCGTAGGCCGATGAGGGTGTCGGGCATCTGGCTGCCCGCGATCACCACCCCCAGGACCGCGATGACGGTCACTGCCTCAATAACCAGGGACAGTGACGCTGCCCGGTAGCTGAGCGGCCCGCTGCCTTTCGTGCCCAGAACGTCAAGGATGACCAGCACCACGGTTTGAATGGCGATACCGCCGAGGATGTTCCCAACGGCCACGCCGATGCTATTCGACGCCGCGGCGCTGACCGTGATCGCCAGTTCCGGCAGGTTGGTTGCGACCGCCAGAAGGATTAGCCCGCCCAGAGCCGAACCCAGATGCAGGCGGTCATCAAGGACATTCGTCTGCTTCGAGAGCTCGATTCCCGCCACCCAGACCACCCCGCCAGCAGCAGCAAAGATGGCAATCAGGAGCACCACCGGCAATGAGCCCATCCCACGTTCCCTTCCCTGGCAAGCACCTACGCCTGCGGACCTACTGGCACCGCAATAATAAGCCTGCTTAGCAAGCCGTGCGAAGCAGCGCGCCTGCACTGGTCTTCGCCGGGGACGCGCTGGACGAAATGCTCTTCCTCCGATGACTCGGGGCTGCCCTGCGGCCGCCCCGGTCGAGGTAGGCGCGGGCTTACTCGCAAGGACCGACAATGAATCGCAATCCTGGTGTGTCCTTCGATTGGCGCGGTCTTTCCGTATTCGAGCTGCATGCCCAGGGGCCAGAAAGGGTCCAGCAGTCGGCAGCCGGACACCGCCCATCGAAGGGAGCCCCCCGTCGCCAGCGGTAGTTGAATAAGGTCTTCACGACCGTGACCCTCGTCGTTGCGACCGCGGCCACCATCACCACAACGAGCACAAGCATCCCCGTGACGACGACAAGCGCCGGAGCGTGTCGGCGGTGGCCGCCGCTCTCCACTGGATGGTGACAAACCATGACCAACGCCGCGCTTATTCGTATTTTGGTATCAAAATAGGAATAAGCTCGCTCTAATTCAGACTTAGGAGAATGGAAATGCTCGGGCCGCCCACCCCGTGAGGACCGCGAATTCACCGAAGTGGTCGTCTCCCTGCCGCCCCACATATCCGAGCTGTGGTACTCCCCCAGCCGCGAAACCATCGTTGCCCTTGAAGAGGCGGCCATAGCGGTTGCCTCCCTGGATGTCACAGCGGGCTCCCGTATGGCCGCTATCAGCGGCTTCCTGCTGCGCAGTGAAGCAGTATCGTCGTCCAAGATCGAGCACGTCAACGCCAACCGCGAGGACTAGGCACGCGCCATGGTCGGGCTGAAAGCCAGTAACAACGCGCGGTCCATGGTTGCTGCTTCAGCAGACGCGGTGCAGGCGATGATCAACGCCGCGGGCCACACCGGCGATATCCTGCTGAAGGACCTGCTCGCGGCTCACCACACCCTTATGAAGGACGATCCGGTAGACGGCCCGCATGCCGGGAAGGTGCGGGACGTTCAGAACTGGATCGGTGGCAGCGATTACTCTCCTCGCGGACCCATACACGCCCTAACCCCGCCAGAGCTCGTACCGGACCTGATGGCGGACCTGATGGTCTTCTGCAACCGCAAGGACATCCCGATCATGGCTCAGCCGCCATCGCTCACGCCCAGTTTGAGTCCATCCACCCCTTCACAGACGGCAATGGACGCATCGGCGTGCTCTGATCGGAGCGATCTCCCGTCGCCGCGGACTCACCAAGAACACCGTCACACCCATTGCCTCGGCAATGTCGCCAACGTCGACACGTACTTCAGCCTGGTCAACAACTACCGGACCGGCGATGTTGACCCTTTCGTCCCCTACCTGGCTCACTCGGCTCTCCACGCCTCGAATGCCGCACGTGAATCCGTATCAGCCTTGGATGCCCTGCCTGCACAGTGGGTCGAGATGGCGAAACCCCGAAAGGTGTCTGCCGACGAAAACATCATCCCCTGGCTGCTCGAACGACCCGTATTTGACGCCCACACCGCCGGCGTTGCCGAGAAGTCCATGTACGGCGCGCTGGCACGACTCACCGAGGCCGGAGTCATCAGCTTGGTCGGGACATCCCAGCGCCACAGGGCCTGGGCCGTCTCACGCACGGCGCGTACAGCCATGTTCTCGAAACGTTGGCCAGAAAATTCCCCGGGATGCGGAGCCACCCGAAGCCACTGCCCCATCCGACGCCGACGGGGGTCGAACACCCCCACCGCGTGCATAGAGTGGGCTAATCCTCGAAATATGCGGACGTCGTGGTGGTCCCGCTCAGGTTCGCGACGATACTGCTCGCAACGACGTGGACCTTTTCGTTCCGGTGGCTGGAGGCCTTATTCAACGTTTTGAAAGCCTCCTCCTGGGTGCAACGGTTTTGGGCCATGATCACCCCACACGCAAGGTCGATGACGGTCCTGGTGGCCATGGCCGTTTTCAAGTCCCTGTTGAGCTGTTCGACGGTTTCGATCCGGATCGCCAAGCGCAGAGTGCTCCCGGCGACGTCCGCGAACGCAGCAGCTTCATCGATCACCTCCGGGGTGAACAACCCCGCCTCGGAGGCAAAAAAGTTCAGTACAGCTTCAGAGCTCTCCCCGAGGTCCATCGGTACGCCCAATGCGCTGCGGCACCCGTTCTCTGCCAGGACGCGGCTGTACTCGGGCCATTCAACATCGGTGGCCACGTCCGCCAGCAGCATTGGGTGCCCCGCATTCAGAGCATCCACACAAGGGCCTTGTCCGAGTTTTTGTTCGATGTTGTCCAAGAGCACCGCCTTCTCGCTGCTGCCCGCAATGGTGGCGGTACGTTTACGCCTGCGCAGAGTCAGCGCGCAGTCAATCGGCGCGCCCGCTGCCCGGGTCATCGCAGTGGAGGCGAACCCCGTCACACCACGCAAAATACCCGTGATATCGGAACTGCTCGTCACCAACTCATGCAGGCTCAGGATGTGTTCGGCGTGTGCTGGGGTTTCCATATGCACCATGGTAGGCCCGGTTCCACTGGACATTGCTTACTCCGTTGCACCGCGGACACCCGCCTTGTACATTATTAATAAGTACACTGACGAATTACGCGCAGAGAACCCCTAATAACACTGGGAATATCGCCCATGAATGACCCACTGCAGAGCGCACGCTTGCTTCTAGTGAACAACGGCATCAGCCTTGAGCGTCTATGGATCAGGTACTGGGCACAGGGCGGGAACGCCGCCGAGTTCGAATACGAAGCCCTCATCTACGGCGCGCTGGTTCCGGAGCCCGTCGACCTGGTAATCCTTCGCCAGGTTCTCGACGATCTGGATATTGGCTCCGCTCTGTGAAGTTGACCCCCTGGTTTTCTCGGTTCCGTTTCGGGGCCATCGAGCTCTTTTGCGCCCCGCGCGGCGGCCGCGGGGCCTCGTGGTCATGGCCGGGAGACCGCCGTTTTATGTATCTGTTACCGGCTCGTCGTTTTCCGGCTCTGGCGCTTCATCTGCTGCATAGGGCGCCCGCAGGCGCGCAGGGAGCTCATCGATGAGTTCATTTGCCGCGTGGGCCAGCAGATCCCTCTCCAACGGCGGCGGACAGCAGCAATTGGAGATACGCCTTCACCGACGATGCCTCCAATACCGTAGTACCGCAGCCAGAGTTCAGCGTTCTCTATCCCAGCGCTGCCCATGGCTACGCAGGCCTTCGAGCTGGGTCTGCTCAGAGCCCGTCAACCCATGTGCTGGTTTGTTTCTGTCAGGTTCTGTCACACGTGGTGTCCGTCCGGGACCGTCAGATTAGCCCGGCGCGAAAGGACGCTGACTATGCGCTTCCGTTGCCTCTGCCCCGGGAGAGGGAGGTTACGCGTGGGAAGGCCAGAGCCATTGGTAGCGAAGGGTCCGCTGGATTTTCGGGGCATCTTGCAGCGAAACAGCCCGGGCAGCGAGCTCATCACGTGGAGCGCCCGTACAGCAGCGAGGACGAACGCATCGGGAGCGCCAGGCTGCCCCCGACCATCAGGCGGCCCGGAAAGCGCCACTCCGGCCCTGAGGGAGGTGTGGGGTCTTTTCATCCGCGCGTCCGGACTGCGTGGCCTGCGACCTCTGGAGGCTTACGCTGCCGTCTGTCTGCCCCCGAGTCGATGGCTACCCATCCCGGCACTGACTCACCTACTCATTATCGTGCTGATCTTCATCCTCGATGCGCTTACGCTGCTTCTCAAGTTCCTTCACACCCTCATTCTCCGAATCGTAGAATTTGGCGTTACTGACCTTCCGCTCAAGCATGGTGGAGTCCAGCTTCACATGCATCGCCACCGTATCCCCGTTTGCAGTGCTCTGGATGATGAAAACCATTAGGAAAATCACCATGGTGGTACTCGTGTTGACGACCAGTTTCCAAGTATCGGAGAAAACCCAGCAACGGACCGGGCAGGGCCCAAAGAATCAGTACGGCGACCGCCCCAATAAACACTCAGGCACGGCCGTGACGGCGGAGGAAACCGTTCCCGTCGAGCGTGTCTGCCTGGAGAAGGACCAGGTCTCCGAGGACGTCCAGGCCAGCGCGGAAGCCCGCAAGAAAAACATCCAAACAGACGGAATCGACAGGGACCGCCGCTAAGGGCAGAACCCCACCAGTCCCGCCCGGTTGTTTTGGCACGGCACCGGAAGGTGCCGGAGTCGGCCGTGAGCGACGTTGGAGAAGGACATCACTCGAAACGCTCACGGTTCGTCCGCCAATGCGCAGATGGCTGGCGGGAGGTCACTGCAACTTTGGGAGAACCGCGATGATCACCCGGGCTACGCAGCGAGGGATCTCATGGACGAGAACGACATTTCGCGGGGCTTCTGACATGTTCTCTTCGGCCCGCCTAGCTTCTCCTGCGCCGGTGGCCGTGGTGAAGAAATTCCCTAGGGTGCTCCTTCGATTTCTTTGGGAGTCGGGTGCGGTGTAGGGCGGTAGCGGCTGCGACCGTGGCGACGGCTTGCGCAAGGGCCGTCAGGGTTTTTTCGGTGAACCACACGGGTTCATACATTGCGGGGAAGGGCCCTAAAGCCGGCACGTCGATGTAACGGTAGAGGAGCAGGACGCCAAGGCCTCCGACGGCGAAGACCAAGGCCGCCAGATACGCGGCCTTGCCAGGCCGGACAAGGACGTAGAGCGCGGCCGCGGCGGCAGCTGCCGCTTCGATGTAGAAGAGGTTTCCTTCGCCGATGCCGTCAGGGGCAGCGGACTGGTAGCCGGGGGCCAGCCGGGCGTGGATGACGGCATCAATTCCCAAGGTAACTACTATGAGTACACGCAGGAGCACCAGCACCAGCGAGTCTCTGCGGCTGCGGGAAGTACGGGATCGGTGCTGTTTCATGGGGTCCTCACCACGAGGTTGCTTGCCGGGGCCTATCTGCGGGCCTATTTGACCGTGAGGGTTCCGTGCATGTTGGAGTGGTAGGTGCAGTGGTATGCGTAGCTTCCGGGTTTCGCCGGGGCGGTGAACATGGCGCTGGTGCCGGGCTTGACCACGACGTTGAAGGAGCCGTCATCGGCGGTCACGGTGTGCGCCTCTGTGTCCATGTTCATGACGGTTATCATCGCTCCGGCCGCGACGTCAGCGGGGCCGCTGTAGGCGAAGGATTTAATGTGGATGGTCGTATCGGCCATGGCGGCGGACCCGCTGGAGGTTGATCCCATGGAGGATCCCCCCATGCCGGGGTCCATGGACGCACTCGATGAGGCGGTGCCCGATGAGGCAGTGCCCGGAGAGGCCGCCGTAGGGGTGGTCCCCGTACCCGCGGTCCCGCAGGCGCTGGCAGCCAGGATGGTGGTCACCGCGAGCAGGGTGAGGGTGAGGCTTTGACGGGCTTTTGTGGTCGTCATCTGTTTTTTCCTTTTCGCGCGACTTTCGGTGAATGGTGGTGGGCCGTTGCCCGCCTGGATTGGCTGCGGCCTCAGGCAGGGTGGCTGGAGGTCAGGTGGGCGTAGACCACGGTGTTGTCCAGGTACTCCCTGGTGGCGGGATCGTAGCCGCCGCAGGTGATCAGGCGGACTTCGGGTCGATCAGCGTTCTTATAGACATCCACGGTGGGAAAAGTGGCTTTGTGGTAGACGTCTACCTTGTCCACGGTGAAGACTGCGGCTATGTGGTCAGCGCGGATCAGGGTAATGTCCTGGCCCTGGGTAAGTTCGTGGAGGCGGTAGAACAGTCCGATCGGGGTGTTGATGGCGTTGACGTGGCCGAGGATGATGGCGGAGCCGGTCTGTCCTGGGGTGGGCGAGCCCTGGTACCAGCCACCGGGCGCGCCGGGTTCGCCGGGCGGTGTTTGGATCTCTCCGTTGGCCTGTTTGCCCAGCGGCAGCAGGGCCGCGTCGACACCGATTAACGGCACTTCCACCCGGAGGGGTACGGATGCCGGCAGGGCCGCGTCGGGCGCAACGGGCACGGCAGCCGGAGCGGAACTGGCTGTCGCTGCAGGGCTCGGTGTCGGAGCCGGTACCTCCGCCGCAGACGTGGTCGGGGCTGTGGCGGGGAGCGTGGCGGTCGCCTGTGATGGCGGTGGCTGGGCGTGAAGCCCGAGGGCGGTGGTAGCGATGCCGCCTGCCAGGAGCAGGGCGGCCGCCGCGGACATGATGAAGCGTCCGCGGCGGCTGCTGTTCAGTGGTTCCATCAGGTCCCTTGAATTTCCGCTTTCAGGGCCCTAGGAGGCCATGCGGCGGCGAAGGGCGTAAGCTCCGCCGGCTGCAAGGACCAGCCCGCCACCGGCGGCGAGCAGACCCATATCAGGTCCGGTCGGGGCCGGGGTGGTGATGCCGGTGCCGGGGGCTCCGGCGGGCATTGCGGTCAGGGTCCCGCACAGGGCGGGTGAGGTGGCTGCCAGGGGCAGGGACGGGACGAGGTCGCTGGGTTCCTTCTGCGCGGCGGCTGACAGGGTGGCCGGGTCGAGGCCGTGGACGACGACGACGGCGGTGCCGGCCTTGAGGGAATCAGCGGTCTTGGCGTCCAAGGCGAAGGTTCGGTTGTACGTGTAGGAGGCGCCCATGCCCGCGACCTTCAAATCGGTGCCCGCTGCCGGACTGGTGTCGCCGCTGGTTGAAAGCGTCGCACCGATCGCGCCGTAGGACGGGCCGCCTTCGGTGGTGCTGATCACGCCGTCTTTGTTGGTGTCCGCTGACATGTCCGGGCAGGTGCCCTTAGCTCCGATGTGGATGTGCTGCACGTGCGGGTAGGGATTGCCGCCGAAGGAGGCAGCCAGTCCTGAAACCTTTTCGGTAACGGTGGCCTGGTTACCGTTGACGGTAATCATCACCGTTCCCGAGGCGTTGCTGCCGTTGATCGATGCCAGATTCGCCTGGTAGTTGGTGGTGTCTGCGGCGAAAGCGGGACTGGTGGAGAGTGCAAGCGCACCCAAGGCAAGGGCCGGGGCGATCAGGAAAGCAGATTTCTTCATGACTTTATCCTTCGAATGGAATGAACGCTCCCGGTTGGGGACGCGCATGACTATGACACCTGATATTCGTTGTGGTCCCGATCACGGATGGGTGGGATTCCAAAAACATTTCTATTCGGACCAGCAGGCCAGGACGGTAGTGGCGACTTGGTAGGCAAACGCACCGTTGGCGATCTGTTGGGGCCCGACCACTGCGGGAAGGGATGAGGCGTCCACCGTCAGGACGAAGCTGTCCTTGACAAACACCGCCGAGGTGGCCGTTTGGAAAGCCGGGAAACCCAAATTCGCCAACCCCCCGATGCGAGTGCCACGGACTACCGCCTGCTGTTGATCGAAATAGGCGCGGGCGGCGGCCGGGTCAGCCGCCTCCCTGACCGACAACACGAAAGGCCCCTCCGGCAACGCATAAGTACAGGTATAGAGCCGGTCCTTCCAGGTGTTGGTGGTCCGGGGTGTCGATGCCAACCCGAGGATCCGCACAATGTTGGACCGGGTTTCGTCCTCACAAATCATCTTCGCCGGCGACGATGGCGATCCCGCCGCTGCGGAGGCCGAAACACTACTGGTTGGCGGAGGAATTGAGGGGTTGCCGGATGCCTGGGCGGCGGTTCCAGGGGCCGCGGCACATCCCGCCAGCAGCACCGCGGACACGCTCACAGCACCGATCCAGGCACCCCAGGCAAAGTGGGAGCGCGTCCTGAATTTCATGTTGCACCTTTCACGCCTCTCGAAGCCCGGCACACGATGTGCCGGAGCCCTTTCCGTAGTATTCGCTGCGGCAGGGCCCGCGGATGGGTCCAGCCCGCGGCTCACCCCTGAGGGCTCCGGGTGAAGCTTGAGCAGGCCGTGGAAGAGACCGGCGTAACAACGTTACGTGGATGCATCCAGGACGGGATCTACTGGGGGATAACCCGGACGCGGTACGGGCCACTACGATCTTGCGTCTCAACAAGTCGACAGTTGCGGGCCCGAAGGGCGGTCGGGCCGTAGGGCGGCATGAGGCCAAGTAAAGGAGAGGTGCCTGGGAGATCCGTCCCGCCAACGCTTGGACCACCTGTTGTGGTGGCCCTGGCGAAACTCGTCAAGTCCTTCCGGGGTCCGGCGCGCTGCCAGGGGTCTATGTCGGCCGGAATGGACGGGCACAGGACACAAGCCCCGATAGAGGCGGTCAAGGTGTGAGCATGTGGAGCGGCAGGCCAAGAATTTTCGCGGATGTCTCCTGAGCTCTGCACAGCTTTATGGGTTTAGGTTCCGCCCGGTGTGGTCCTCGATGGTGGGGCGGTCATCTGGAACAGAGACTGGCCGGGCTTCGAGGCGTTGACACGGCGGATGGTCATGTCCAGGGCGGCTCTGCCGGCACTGGCCCATAAGCTCCGCTCTCCCTCCGCCGCGTTTGATGTGCTGGCTGGGACTGGATCGGTCCTTGGACCTCTCCCCCATCACCACGGACATTGAACTGGCAAAGGTCTGGTTGAAGGATCTGCTGGCCGCAAGGGTTGAAGGGTTGGTTTCAAGGGAGGATCCCAGGCCTATGAAGCCCATCCGTTGAGGTTGAAGCATAAACACGCCTCGGACGGCGCCGCGATCGTTGACCGGTTGGGCTTCATCAGCACCATCATCGAAACCGATACCGATTCCTACCGTCTGGCCCGCAGACTCAGCCGGCAACCAGCCGAATAAGCCTGCATCAAGGCAGAGGCTTTCGCGGGGCCGAACGGTCAGCGAACGTTGCGGAAGATGGTCAAGGCTTCGCGGACCGCATCGTAGACGATGACGAGCCCGGCGACGGAGTCGGCCCGCCACCACCCAGCAAGGGCGTCCGGCCAAAACTGCGGCCGGATGGGGAGGCTCGCCATCGTATGCAGAGTCAGGAAGACCTTCCCGGCGCACTCGTCGAGAACGTTGGAGCACTAGCGCAGGCGCTCGTCGGCGGCCTGGGCTTCGGGCAGTTCCAGCAGGTCCCGGCTTTTCAGAGCATCCGCGAACGGCGTTCGAGCAGGAGTGTGTCGCGCCATTGGCAACGCCCCGTTCATCGTTTTCGAGGACGCCGACCTGCACAAAGCCGTTGAAGGGGCCAGGCCGCAAAGATGCGGAACAGGGGCGAAGTCTGCACCGCCGCCAACCGCTTCCTGGTCCAGGAATCCATAACCGAGGAGTTCACCAAAAAGTTCGCCTCCGCCATGGCCGCTCTGACCACCGGCCGCGGCACCGAACCCGGCAACCCAGGCCGGACCCCTCATCGACGCCGGTGCCCGCCACGACGTCCACGCCCTCGTTAGTGCTGCGGTCGACGCCGGAGCCACCGCTATTACCGGCGGTGCACCCGTGGACGGGCCGGGCTACTTCTACCAGTCCACCGTCCTTGGAAACGTGCCCAACGACGCAGCGCTCCTGGGCCAGGAAATCTTCGGGCCCGTCGCCCCCGTGACCACCTTTACTACCGAAGCAGACGTGATCCGCCTGGCCAATGCCACCGAATACAGCCTCACCTCCTATCTCTACAGCCGGGACTTCAACCGGCTTCTACGCGTGGCCGAGCAGATGGGACTGCTGAAGGTTTGATTGACACTTTGCCTGTGAGGATTTGATCCTTGCGGGTGGAAGGATGTTCATCATGCC
>NZ_JAWRXG010000290.1:0-258 GCF_046535135.1 Arthrobacter sp. SIMBA_036 | reverse complement strand
CGAGCGCAGCGAGATAGGAGAGATGATGGGTGGCCGCATGGTCGGTGCCGCTCTGCCGTGGCAGAAACAGCCCGATCAACGCCAGACAGACGACACAGGAAATACAGGCAAAGAGATAGGCGGGCAGCATGGTCGGCGAACCGGAGAGCAGAATGCCGGTCAGCCCCGGGACGAGAACCCAGGAGAGGGAGATCATCGCCCGCACGCCCGAATTGACGGTCGTGACATCGCTTCTGTTCATGTCTCCGGTCGCCGCTC
>NZ_JAWRXG010000289.1:0-258 GCF_046535135.1 Arthrobacter sp. SIMBA_036 | reverse complement strand
CACATAAGGTACTAATTCATTATTGGTATCCTTTTGATATGATCCCTCTGGTAAAGATATCTTTGTTGGTCTCAAAGAAAAAATCTGTTGTGCAAATATTGAATTTTAAAAGTATAAAAATTGTTTTTTTCATGTTTAAGTTTTTATTTTTCAACAGTGAATAATCACCACACTGAGGGATTCGTGGGTAGTGGAGATTGTGTAGATCTACCCAACTAATTTTAAAATAAACTGCCCTGTTTAAATTGATAAATCCCA
>NZ_JAWRXG010000288.1:0-258 GCF_046535135.1 Arthrobacter sp. SIMBA_036 | reverse complement strand
AGGGGAGCATGCCGTTTCGCCTTCCGTTCGGCCGCTCCCCTAGCACAAGCGATAAATGAAGTCACAGGCTGCGGGCAAAATGTCCCGGTGATGCTTCGATGATGGTGTCCTGGGTGGCGGCAGCTGCCTTGCGGATGCCATCGACCTCTTCCGGCTTCAGCCGCGTCTTCGGATCGTCGAAGCGGACATCCGGATCCGGTACCGCCGACAGCAGCAGCCGCGTATAGGGATGGATCGGATTGTCGATCACCTCTGAAG
>NZ_JAWRXG010000287.1:0-258 GCF_046535135.1 Arthrobacter sp. SIMBA_036 | reverse complement strand
CCGGCCTCTTTGGAAACCCGACTTCAAAGAATGGGGTTAAAGGTCGGTTGTTCGTTGTTGTTCCGACCTTCAACGTTGGGATGCCCGCCCAGATCACACGCAACGGGCCGCCTGCCTCCCTCTGGCGTTCTCTGCCCTCCGCCCCCAGACTCGGGCTCAGTGGCAAGAGCCATGATCGATAGGGAAGGGGCTGTGTAGCGCCTGCTCCCATTCTGCTCCCAAGACCCCCAGGCTCACCATTCGCGCCCAGAAGGCTAG
>NZ_JAWRXG010000286.1:0-258 GCF_046535135.1 Arthrobacter sp. SIMBA_036 | reverse complement strand
ATACGGGTTAAATCATTGAACCGAAGACCGTTGGGATGCCGGCTGCGTTAGTGCCGGTCGACGGCCCTCAACCGCACGCCCTTTTCGGGCAGGGGGCATTTGTGAATATTCATTCGTTGATTCAATTGCTTGTCGTTCTAGAGGAATGCAAGAAGGTCGAGCGTGTCGTCGAGGAGTTGGAGAATGTCCTGCATTCCTACGGCTTCCAATATTATGTGCTTCTGCGCCATCCGAAACGCAGCGTCGATCCTTGGGGCA
>NZ_JAWRXG010000285.1:0-259 GCF_046535135.1 Arthrobacter sp. SIMBA_036 | reverse complement strand
GAGATCAAGCAAAGCGGTGGCCAAGCGGTCTACCAAGAGCTGGACGTGACCAAGCAACTGGAAAACGACAGCATCGTCAAACTCGCCAAGGATGAATTCGGTCGCGTTGACGTCATTTTCCTGAATGCCGGCCTCATGCCGAATTCACCGCTCTCCGCACTTAAGACCGACGACTGGCATCAAATGGTCGACGTCAACGTCAAGGGGGTTCTGAACGGTGTCGCGGCAGTCCTGCCGGCATTCGTCAAGCAGAAATCCG
>NZ_JAWRXG010000057.1:0-398 GCF_046535135.1 Arthrobacter sp. SIMBA_036 | reverse complement strand
GATGAACATAGATCGTAAGAGGAGAGGGAGCAATGAATTTACAACATAAAACGGCACTGGTCACAGGTGGCGGTACAGGAATCGGAAGAGCAGCGTGCCTTGCCTTGGCAAAACGGGGAGCGGCTGTCGTCATTAACTATTCACATTCAAAAACGGAAGCGGAACAAACAGCTGAATTCATAACAAAGGCAGGCGGACGCGCGATGACCATTCAAGCGGACGTTTCTATAGACAAACAGGCGAGAGACATGGTGAACGAAGCGGCCGGCTGCTTCGGAAGTCTTGATTTACTCGTAAATAATGCGAGCATCACCAGACATATTCCGCTTCATGATTTGGAATCTGCAACGAAAGAAGTATGGGATGAATTATTTGCTGTCAACGTAAGCGGGATGTTT
>NZ_JAWRXG010000284.1:0-259 GCF_046535135.1 Arthrobacter sp. SIMBA_036 | reverse complement strand
ATGCCAAGCTGCGGGCCGAGACCATGGTTCTCGATGCGATCGTTGCGGCAGGTGACAACAAGGTGCTGGAACTGCCGATGGGCATGCCGTTCCGCCCGGCGATCGTGAAGGCCAAGGCCGAGCATCTGCTGTTCGTCGTCCATCCGCGCGACAATGACTGGTGCGTCACGGGCATTCGCCGAGGCGATGAAGGATTTGAACTGCGGGCCGATCTGCCGCTGGAATGGGCGGGCCTGAGCGGCGCCGATCTGGAACACGC
>NZ_JAWRXG010000283.1:0-259 GCF_046535135.1 Arthrobacter sp. SIMBA_036 | reverse complement strand
ACTGCAAAGGAACTAGCTAAAACGATGCTTCAAAATGGATTTAAAAAAGGAACTACTGTTAGATTAATTTCATGTAGAACTGGAGTTTTTGGAAATGGTGTTGCTTATCAATTATCTAGATATTTAAAATCACCAGTAACTGCGCCTACTAATTTAGTCAGGGTATTAGAGGATGGTAGCTATCAAGTTTTTGGAAATGGTCGATTTAGAACATTTTTTAATACAACAATAAAATAAATTAGACATGAAGTATATTGGA
>NZ_JAWRXG010000282.1:0-259 GCF_046535135.1 Arthrobacter sp. SIMBA_036 | reverse complement strand
ACGGTTCGTTAAAATAAACAAATTCGTAAAAGATGTTAAAATACTGAATGATTCAAATGAGCCAGTCAATTGCATGGAAGTTGGAAAAAACTATTCATTTGAAATCTCCTGTTCAGGTTTAAGTGAGTATTCCGACCCACATGTTGGTTTTCGCATGCAGGACAGGTTAGGGCAAGTACTGTACGAGACAAATACGTACTGTCAAAAAAGTGATCTGGAAAATAAGAAGTTCGATCGTATACTATTTTCATTTAAAAAT
>NZ_JAWRXG010000281.1:0-259 GCF_046535135.1 Arthrobacter sp. SIMBA_036 | reverse complement strand
ACAATGGATTGTAAAGACTTCCGATTTTCTGGATAAATCTAATGGTGAAAAGGACTATTCATACATCAATGGAAAAATAGGAGCAATCCTAAGTGTAAAAGAATACCTGGGCGATAATGTAGGAGATTGGGATAAATTATTACTTATTTAAATACTATTCATCATGGGAAATATTAAATTGAGTATTCTAGAACTTGGCGAAAGAGATAATATAGACTCTTTACAAAACATCACATCTGTGATAGATTACGCACAAAAA
>NZ_JAWRXG010000280.1:0-259 GCF_046535135.1 Arthrobacter sp. SIMBA_036 | reverse complement strand
CTCATGAGGCAACGTATGCTGAAATGGGATAAGCATAAAAACAAGTGGATGTTTTGAGACAATATAATGAAGAAACTAAAATAGCTTTCCCCCTGTCTCCGCTTATTCACGCGATCTAATGGCTGCCGCTAAAAGCATAAAAAAAAGCCCTGGCTGGGGCTATTGTTTTTTATGTGCCTACTGGTCGCTCTGCTAATTTTAGAGTACCCACCGGGCGCTCTGTTATCTTAACATCCGATGATGCATGATTAATTTTGAC
>NZ_JAWRXG010000279.1:0-259 GCF_046535135.1 Arthrobacter sp. SIMBA_036 | reverse complement strand
CCAAGCGCGCAGCAAGCTTCCAGCATGTAAGCGGCGCGGAGATACCCGTGCCCCAGCATCTCGCCGGCATGGCGGATGGCGTCGTGACCATCGCCTTCCACCCGCATCATCTGGCGCTTTCGCAGCAGACCGGCGCCTCGCCGGAGCTTTCGGCACGCACGCTGATATCGGAGATCACCGGTTCGGAAAGCTTCGTCCATCTGGACTTCAACGGAGTGCGCTGGGTGATGCTGGCGCATGGCATTCACGACATCGACCC
>NZ_JAWRXG010000278.1:0-259 GCF_046535135.1 Arthrobacter sp. SIMBA_036 | reverse complement strand
AGCGCGACGGCGCCGCGCAATCCGGCGACTTCCGAGACCTTTGCCTTCGACGGGTCGGCGGAAAGCGAAATGCCGTTCAGCCCGGCGCCGTTATCCGTCTCCTCGACGCAATAGACCAGCGGCCCGCGCATCAGCGCCGTGCGGCCGGCATCCTGGCGTACCCGCGGATTGGCGAACAGCTTACGGGCTTCAAGGGGAATGGTGAGGTCCACCTTGTCGCCGCTCTTCCATTCCCGGTCGATGCGAGCATAACCGTCCA
>NZ_JAWRXG010000020.1:0-19897 GCF_046535135.1 Arthrobacter sp. SIMBA_036 | reverse complement strand
AGACAATAAAAAACGCGGCCTCAGCCACGTAAGAAAATATCAACCCCAGCTGTCAACTAAACCTTCAGCAGTCCCTTAACCCTCCTATTACCGGAAGTTGAAGAGCAACGTCGGATCTCTCACTACATACGTGACGCCGATGAGGCGATCAACACCGTCAAGAAGCGACTGACGCATGTTCGACTCATAAAGCAAGGCATGATGCAAGAGCTGCTGACCGGTCGCACTCGGTTGAGGACCTCGGAGCCATCCGTATGAGCGTGGGCAAATCGGTTCGACTCTTCCTGGCAGATGGGACGCCAGGCGGCCTTCTGACAGCTGAAATCATGAACTGGACTGGTCACGTTGCTGCTGCCCCACGATCAGACCTTGGTGCCCTGTTGAAACGCCCCGAAGCGTCGCGGACGGGCATCTATATTCTTCTTGGAGACGATCCAGAAAGTATGGGGGGATCGCTCGCTTACATCGACGAAGGTGATGATGTTGCCAAACGCCTTTATTATCACTCTCGCAATGAAGATCAGGGTGGAAAAGACTTCTGGGATCGGGCAATCGTCCTCACCAGCAAGGACACGAACCTAACCAAAGCGCACGCCCGCTATTTGGAGTCGCGGTTCATCTCATTGGCGATAGAGGCTAACCGTTCGCGTCTAACTAACGGCACAGCACCCCCACTGCTGCCACTTCCAGAGTCCGATGTCTCGGACATGGAGTATTTTGTTGCGCAGGCCAAGATCGTCCTACCTGTACTGGGCGTCAACATCTTTCGAACGACGACGACGACAACCAGACAGCCATCAGGCCCGACAGACGTAGTAGCTCCGACCGATCCTTCCATCTCGCCGATCTTCGAGATGTTCGTCAAGAAGTACGGCATTCGAGCAATGGCGCAAGAAGTCGATGGCGAGTTCACGGTAAGGAAGGGTTCAATGGCCCGCCTCTCCTTCACCGAGAATTCAAGCAATTACGAACTTCTCCACGACGAGCTCCTCAAGAGCGGGCAGCTTGTTCAGGACGGAGAAGACACCGCGGTCTTTGCCCAAGACATTGTGTTCCGCAGCCCATCAGCTGCGGCGGCAATCGTAGCTGGGAGAGCGGCAAACGGCCGAGTCGAATGGCGCATTCCAGGAACGGGATTAAGCTTCGGAAGCTGGCAGAATCAGGATGTTGAAAGTAATTTTGGGGGAAATGAATCATGAGCACAGTTGGACAGATTGAACGTAAGACACAGGAGCGTGTTGTTAACCTGTTCCAAAATGAACTTGGATACGAGTATCTGGGCAACTGGGAGTATCGCGAGAACAACTCCCACATCGAGGTCAGCCTGCTTGAGCAGAATCTCCAGGCTCGTGGGTACGACGCCAATCTGATCAACAAAGCCGTTGAGCAGTTCAAGAAGAGCGCGTCTCTCGGCGGCGGCCGCAATCTCTACGAAGCTAACCACGAGGTCTACAACCTTCTCCGTTACGGCGTGAAGGTCAAGCCCGGTATCGGCGAACAGACCGAAACGGTCTGGCTAGTGGATTGGCACAACCCCGAGGCAAACCACTTCGTTGTCGCCGAAGAAGTCTCGATCAAGGGGGAGCACAACAAGCGGCCGGATGTTGTTCTCTACGTCAACGGCCTGGCGCTCGGCGTCATCGAACTCAAACGGTCAAAGGTCGCTGTCTCCGAAGGTATCCGGCAGAACATCGGCAACCAGAAGAAGGACTTCATCCGTCCGTTCTTTTCCACTGTGCAGTTGGTCATGGCCGGCAACGATGTCGAGGGCCTGCGGTACGGCGTCATCGATACGGCCGAGAAGTATTGGCTTGAGTGGAAAGAGCCGTCTGACATCGAGGCGCCACTCGATCGGGCGCTCGTGCAGATGTGTTCAAAGAGCCGATTCCTGGAAATTATCCACGACTTCATGGTGTTCGACGGTGGCACGAAGAAGACCTGCCGTCACAACCAGTTCTTCGGCGTCAAGGCCGCCCAAGATCGGATTGCCAAGCGCGAAGGCGGCATTATTTGGCACACCCAAGGTTCGGGCAAATCCCTCACTATGGTGTGGCTGGCTAAATGGATCCGCGAACACCAGACACACGGCGACAGCCATGCTCGCGTCCTCATCATCACCGACCGTACCGAGCTCGACGATCAGATCAAGCGAGTCTTCAGCGGTGTCAACGAGGATATCTACCGCACGAAGAGCGGGGCCGATCTTATTGGCTCACTAAACAGCAATGACCCATGGCTGATGTGTTCGCTCGTGCACAAGTTCCGCGGCGGCGACGAAGATCTCGTTCAGAACGACGCCGATGGCGATTTCATTGCCGAGCTCAACTCCAAGATTCCGGCCGGCTTCTCGGCTAAGGGCAATCTGTTCGTCTTCGTCGACGAAGCCCATCGCACCCAGTCCGGCAAGATGCACAAGGCCATGAAGAAGCTGCTGCCTGGGGCTATGTTTATCGGTTTCACCGGTACCCCGCTACTGAAGGCAGACAAAGCAACCAGCATCGAGACCTTCGGAAGCTTCATCCACACCTACAAGTTCAACGAAGCGGTCGAAGATGGAGTGGTGCTCGACCTACGCTACGAGGCCCGCAACATCGACCAGGACCTCATCTCATCTGCCAAAATCGACCAGTGGTTCGAGGCAAAGACCAAGGGAATGACTGATCTTTCCAAGGCTGAACTCAAGAAGCGCTGGGGCACGATGCAAAAGGTCGTCAGCTCTGAGCCGCGATCCAAACAGATCGTTAACGACATCCTGCTCGACATGGAAACTAAGCCACGCCTCATGGACAACCAGGGCAACGCCATGCTCGTTGGGTCCAGCATCTATCAGGCGTGCAAGTTCTACGAGATGTTCTGCCAGGCCGGATTCAAGGGCAAGTGCGCCATCGTCACGAGCTACGTCCCTCAGGCCAGCGACATCTCCAAAGAGGATTCAGGCCACGGCGCAACGGAAAAGCTGCGCCAATACGACATCTATCGGCAAATGCTGGCCGACCACTTCGATGAGCCTGCCGACCAAGCAGTCACGAAGATCGAGCAGTTCGAAAAGGAAGTCAAAGACCGCTTCATCAACGAGCCCGGTCAGATGCGCCTCCTGATCGTTGTCGACAAGCTACTGACTGGCTTCGACGCACCAGCAGCGACATACCTGTACATCGACAAGAAGATGCGCGACCACGGTTTGTTCCAAGCTATCTGCCGCGTCAACCGTCTCGATGGCGACGACAAGGACTACGGCTACATCGTTGACTATCAGGACCTCTTCAACTCACTGGAAGACGCCATCACGGACTACACGTCTGGAGCTCTCGACGGTTACGAGAAGTCCGACATCGAGGGGTTGCTCAAAGACCGGGTCCAACAAGCACGCGAAGACCTCGACGAAGCCCTCGAACGCATACGCGCGCTATGCGAAGCGGTCGAACCACCCCAGGGAACACTTCAGTACCAGCGCTACTTCTGCGCCATTGAACAGGGCAACGCCCAGCAGATCAAGAACAACGAAGCCAAGCGCGTTGAACTCTACAAGTCCGTTGCAGCCTTGGTTCGTACCTACGGAGCAATCGCAAACGACATGGCGGAGGCAGGATACAGCGCGACTGAGACCGCAGCTATTGCCAAGGAAGTCACCCACTACGTCGCTGTACGTGATGAAGTGAAACTCGGCGCGGGCGAGAATGTGGACTTCAAACAATATGAAGCCGGCATGCGATTCCTGCTCGACACTTACATCCGAGCCGATGCATCTGAAGTCGTCGCCGACTTCCAAAACGTCGGACTCGTTGACCTGATCGTTGAACAAGGAGCGGCTGCGATTGACAAGCTCCCTACCGGGATCAAGAAGGATCCTGAAGCTGTCGCGGAAACCATCGCGAACAACATCCGCAAAGTCATCATCGATGAGAACGCGATGAACCCGAAGTACTACGAGAGCATGTCTACCCTTCTCGACGCCATCATCGAGCAACGCCGCAAGGGTGCCATCGATTACAAGGAATATCTTGAGCAGTTGATCGCCCACGCCAAGAAGGTCGGCTCAAAAGAGTCTGACACGGTCTACCCTGCCTGGGCATCAAACGGCGCGCAGCGTGCCATCGTCGACTTCGGCTGGGCAGATCAGGCCACTCCGATCCAGGTCGACACCGCGATCATGACGAGCAAACCGCACGGTTGGGTTGGCAACACGTTCAAGGAGAAGGAAGTTGCGCGAGCAATTCGTCGTGTACTACCGGCTGACTTTGACCGTTTCGACGAACTCTTTGATTTGGTAAAGGCCCGAAATGAGTACCGCTAGCGCGTATCTCACCGTCTCCGGAATCGACGTCGATGTCATCTACAAAAACATCAAGAACCTACACATCGCCGTCTACCCTCCCCTCGGCCGGGTGCGCGTTGCGGCGCCTGAACGACTCGATGACGACGCCATCAGGCTTGCTGTCGTACAGCGTTTGCCATGGATCAAGAAACAGCGTGAGCAGCTTCGCAGCGCCGTACGTCAGACCGAACGCGAAATGGTCACAGGAGAGTCCCACTATGTTTGGGGCCAGCGATACCGCCTAAAAGTAGTAAACGAGCCGGGTCGGATTCGGTTGGATATCACCGGCAAGCGCCTGACTTTGCACGCCCCCGAAGAAAGCACTCCAGACACTCGTCGCGAAGCTATGGATGAGTGGTACCGCACCGCGCTCAAACACGAGATCCCTGAACTCATAGCCAAGTGGCAGCCGATCATCGGACGCAATGTTGCGAAGTGGACTGTGCGCCGCATGAAGACCAAATGGGGCAGCTGCAATCGCGAGTCCGCCCACATCTGGTTTAATCTCGAACTCGGCAAGAAGCATCCTAACTGCCTGGAATACATCGTCGTACACGAGATGGCACACCTCTTAGAACGCAACCACAACGAACGCTTCACAGAACTCATGGACGGATTCCTGCCCGATTGGCGCGCCCGACGTGACGAACTGAATGCATCTCCGCTGAAGGATGAGTCATGGCAGTAGAACAAGTACGACCAGCCGGCCCATGTCGGAAATGCTCAAGAATCCAGGGACAGGCCATGGTCTTGGACATACTGCCAGATAAATCCGTGATGGGCTCGGAGGCACTTGCGTGGATGGCATAAGGCTCGTTGCGGTCGCCGACGCGAGCATCCTGATTCTTGAAAGCGTTACAGATGAAATCAAACAAGCGCTGAAGTCACGACTCGTAGAGTACTGTTACGGCCGCGTCCAAGCTGGCGAAGACCCGGACTATTACTCGTTCGACCTCACTGTCGATGAGTTCTTCAAGCTGTACGACTCCAAGTCAGACAAATCTAAGCTTGGGCTCGCTGGCGAACTTATCGTCCATCTGTTGCTGCCTCATGGCCATGATCGGCTCGTGAGCGCATGTGTCTACCTCAACAAGGAAGAGCGTAACGTCAAGAAAGGGTTCGACCTGACGTTCCGAGATCATCACGATGGCGGTCTCTGGTACGGCGAAGTGAAGTCGGGCCGCGTAAATGATGCTCAGACTGCCGACAGCAAGGTCCGGGAGCTCATCAACATTGCCGAGAACGGCCTTCACACGATGTTCACATCCGACGTCCGCAAGAAACGGTGGGACGCAGCGATTTTTGATGCCGATGCCGCCCTCCAGACAGATGATGCTTCGAGTGTGAAGAAGCTTCTGCGTGCCGACTTTATGAATTTGAAGAACGGGTCCGCACCCAAGGTTAAAGCCCTATTGTGCGCAGTAGTCATGCACCCCTTCAACCTCAATGAAATCGACGCCAGTACGGGTGAAGAACTTATCAAGAGTGTGACCGGACGCGGCCGCTTTGACGAACTGCGGCTCCTCCTTATCCAGCAGTCTGATCTGGAAGATCTAGTTGGGGTACTCCGTGAGTCCCTTAAGGAAGCAGTAGTTTAATGGCCGTAGATGTAACCGTTCGAAAACTCAGGAACCGACAGAATCTGGAGGGGTCGCGCTTCTTGCACCTCTACGAGAAGCTCGTTCTCTCCCAAGCACTGACTGACGAGGAATATCAGGAACTTCTCTCGTTCGCGGTCGTCTTCATGCAGTTGGGCGATGCAACCGTAGAGAAGCTTGGCTACCGTATCGTGCTGCAATACTCTCTCGACACTTCTGACTTCGAGCCATTGATTGACATCGCAGACAACCGCGAGATCATGCCGGTCTTAGCGGCGATTCGATCTGTACACCCCAATATGTTCGAGGAAGATTCCCTACAGGCGGTTCTGAGTGCCGCCCACGGCGTTAACTTTGTGGGACATGGCCAAATTACCCGGACGCGAGAACAGCTCGCGCTGCAATCTTTCAACAGCTCCCACCCGCGTGCCGTGATCATCGCGCCGACCTCCTACGGCAAGTCGGAGATGCTTATTGACCGATCACTCGCTTCCCTACCCGGAGCGGTTTGTATCATCGTGCCCTCAAAAGCGCTGATCGCTCAAACAAAAGCCGATCTCATGCGGGTAATGAGTCAGCGTGATCTATCAACGCGGGTGATAACACACCCAGAGGCATATAGCGGCGAAGCTTCCTTCGTCGCGGTACTGACCCAGGAGCGGCTTCACCGCTTGTTCGTTGACTATCCAGAACTCCGGATAAATCACCTCCTCGTAGATGAGGCTCAGAATGTCCTAACGGACGACGCTCGATCGCTCGAGTTGTCGCAGGTGATCCTTATCGCTCATCAACGCAACGAAGACTTGCATATCGCCTACTACACGCCGTTCCTCGAAAACCCCGATAGTCTCCGCCATGTCAACGGCAAGGACGATGATGTGCGCTCCAGAACCGTCAGCGAGCAAGTCAAAGTTGAACTATTCCGTGCGGCTGAAGTTGGCGGGCCTATTCGGGTGTTCGATCAGTTTCTAGGGCGGACATTCGAGACGGCCGAAACTCTCCCAGAGGATGACGCCCTGGCAGTCATGCGCTTAGCTGGCGAACGCACCATCGTCTACCTCAATAAGCCTCGAGATGCCCAGGAAATGGCGATGCGTCTAGCGGCGGAGATTGGCGACGCTGAACGGTCTCCCCTTGCAGAGAGGGCGATCGCGGCAATAGCCGACCTTATCGACGCAGACTATGTTCTCATCGATGTGATCAGAAGCGGCGTTCTCTTTCACCATGGCCAGATACCCGACGTGTTACGACAGTACGTCGAGAACTTATTTCGTGAAGATCACACATCGAAGCGCCGCTACCTCGTCACTACCTCGACACTCTTGGAAGGGGTGAACACGCCTGCAGACACCATGGTACTGATGACGCCAGGCAAGGGTGGTGGGTATCTTCCGCGCTCCTCCTTTCGTAACCTAGTCGGGCGCGTGGCGCGCTTCAGCCAGATATTTTCCAGTCAACGTCCACGGCTGTCTCTCCTTCTGCCGAATGTGTACGTCGTCAAAAGTTCTTATGCTCCTTCAACGTGGAACCCGGTCAACTGGTTAAGTGACGTGGCAGATCCGGCCAAGCCTGCTTCCGATCCTGTCGAAAATCCACTACTTGAAGAAGGACCAGCGGAGCAGGCGCGCATTGAGGCACTTGAGCGTCTGGAAAACATTGAACGAGGTGCATCCGGACTTGACGACGTGCGGCTTGCACTTACTGAAGTGGGCAAGCTGTGCTTTCTTCATGGCGTACATGATTTCGACGTGTTCCGCTACGAGCGGCTGATGCAAGACAGGGTCGACGAACGTGAAGGAACCCTGGCGACAAACTCCGACGAGTTGATCGCGCTCATCCGAGATGTATTCCTACACGGCGTTGAGCTGAACAAAGGTACCGACGACCTCGTTCGCCTACATGATGTTGAGGCAGCCCGAAACTTCTACAGCATGTTCCTGACCTGGAGAGCCGACGGCGCCCCGCTGAAGCTCATGATCGGTCGGTATTTGAACCACTGGAGGCGGCAAAGTGACGACCTGATATTCGTGGGTTCGAAGTGGGGTGAAGTGAAAAGCTCGCAGTTCGAACATGCCGCCGCCTACGTGAGCCGCTCCGCAAAGTCCCGATCCGCACTAGTGAACCTGGCGATCGTGCGAATCAAAGCCGAGATGGACTTCCTCGACTACACGCTGACAAAGTACCTGGAGATCCTCTTCGCGCTAAAGCTTGTTGACGAAGATTTCTATCTAAAGCTCAAGTATGGCACAAGCGATCGGTTCGTGATCTGCCTGCTCCGGAACGGGATGTCCTTCGAACTTGCTCACCTCGTATCCGACTCCTATAGGCGACATGTCAGCGTTGATCTGAACGCCAATTCGATCGAGATCTCACCCGACTTGATCGCCGCTATGGAAGGAGCTGGCGTCAATGACATCTTGCTATTTGAGGTCCGTTGCCTAATCGGAACATAGATCCCGACTAAGATCCTCCATCTCGACGATTAGCCTATGCCCGTAAGCGAGCTTGTGGGCGTGCTTTCTACAATGCCCGCGTCCAGCCTCGGGGTGAACCAGGGGCTAGTCCAGGTTGACGGAAAGCAGGAATATACGTGCCGTGTCATAGCTACAGCCGACCTGCTTCGCGATCTTCCTGATAATCATCCCCTGAGCGCGGAGCCGAAGGATCTCCCTTTCCTTAGCTGGCGTCAGCCCTCGAGGTCTGGAGGCGACACCGTGTTCGGCGAGCAATCGCAGAAAGGTGGACTTGGCGATGCCCTGCTCACGAGCCAGTGCCGTACTCATCTCGCCGGCTTGGTAGCGAGCAACCAGCTGAGCAAGTTCGTCTGGCGTAAAGCGATCGGCCAGCCGGTAGCGCTGAGTCTTGCGAACCGGCTGTGGCGGCCGCGGTCTGGATTGACCCGAGTCCATCCGTTTCAGGGCGGCAGCGATGGTCGTCATCTGGTCGATTTTGAAGCTGGCGCGGTTCGAATAACATCCTAGGATCTCGACCAACAAAAAGAGGGTCTTCCAAATGGAAGACCCTCTTTTGTTTCTCTTCAGGCTCTCAGTGCCTCTGGTTTACAGAGGATCGGATGGCTTACATGGGGTCGGGCCAGTTACCAATGGACGACGGCGTGTACGTGGTGCCGGACGATTTGGTAGGCGCCACGATGCGCATCGGATCCGGCCAGTTGCCTATGGCGCTTACCGTGCCCGACCCGGAGGCCGGTGCGGCCGACACCACTGCGGGAGCCGCAACTGAAAGTGTCAGTGCGCCGGCAAGGGCAACGGAAGCGGCGATTTTCTTGAACATCATGTCCCCAATACACGTCGGATATTACTGCTGTCATTACTCGGTCTCTGTTGACATACATTGTAAAATGTTGTCTACAGACACTGTCAAGGATTTGGTGGAAAAGACACCTGCAGGAGGATACCCGTGGGAAACGGATTCGGCGAGAAGCTACGTGCCGAACGGCTCGAACGCGGACTGACGCAGGCGGAACTGGGCAAGAACCTGTACTCACCCAGCTACATCTCCCTGCTGGAGACCGGGCGGCGTGAACCCACGGCAGAGGTCATCGAGGAACTTGCGCGGCGCCTTGAGCTCGCACCGAAGGCCCTGGAGGCGTGGAGCCAGCCCGTTTCCATGAGCGACGCAGAGTACGTCCTGGCAGGCCTGTACGCCCGCCAGGCATGGGACCTACGGGACTACCCGCTCGCCTCGAGCCACGCCGCAACGGCCGCCCAAATCGCCCTCGAAGCCAAGAACAACAGCGCTTGGTGGAACATGACGTACATGCAGGCCGAGTGCATGATGAAACAAGGCCAGCTGAAGGAATGCCAGCAGATCGTGGAGCACCTGCTTGAGCACCCCATGGCTACCGAGTCAGCGGGCCTGGGAGTGCGTGCGTGGCAGATGCTTGCCGCAGTGTGCCACGGACAAGGTCAACTGGCCACCGCCGTCGAGCATGCCCTCCATGCCGTGAAGCTGAGCGAGCAATTACCCAAAGGATCCACGCTGATCATCGGTGCCCACAGGGCGCTGATAGGGGCCTTGGCGGAGAGCGGCAAGCTCGATGAAGCATGGACGTATTGTTTGGCCATGATCGAGCATATGGACGAGCATTCAATGACCCAGCTGGCCGGTGAAGTCTCCTGGGTGGTGGGCAATGTGGCGTTCATGCGCCACGATTACACCGAGGGAGTCAAGCACCACGAGCGTGCGGCCCAGCTCCTCTCCCCCGCCAATGACATCGAGCTCTGGGCGCGATTCAACAAGGCGTCGGCCGCTGTGCGGTTGTCCTCAGGCATCGTGGAGCCGGAGACGCTGTCCGCCATCGAGCGCGCGGAACTGGCACTCTCCATTGTCGGCGGCAACAAGACGGACCAACTCGAGGTCGCCTTCATTCGCGCCCGGTGGCTCTACCTGAACGGTGACATTCCCGCCGCCGTCGAGAAGCTCCGGGAGATCTACGAGGACCGCAAGGTCTTGGCGCGGCACACCGCGGGTGAAGTTTCCCTACTGCTGGGCAAGTCCCTCAAGGCTGCGGGCGAAACCACCGAGGCACTGCGGTTCCTGGAAGAGGCCCAGCACGACTTCAGCGCGGCGGGCGCATCGGACAGGGTTCAGCAGGCCATGGATGCCGTGCTGGAAATCCGCCTCGCCGAGCGCCGCGCCGCCAAGAAACACCAAGCCAGCTAACCCCATTGATCGAGCGGGGTGGCCGGGCTAGGCGAAGGTGCGCCCCGTAAGTTTCTCGTAAGCCTCCACGTAACGGGCGCGGGTGCGCTCCACCACGTCGGCCGGCAAGGCAGGAGGAGGAGTGTCTGAGGCTTTGTCCCAGCCGGATTCCGCGGACGTCAGCCAGTCACGGACATACTGCTTGTCATAGGATGGCTGCGACTTGCCGGGCGCGTACGTCGCAGCGTCCCAGAACCGCGAAGAGTCGGGAGTGAGCACCTCGTCGCCCAGGGTGATGATGCCCGTGGCGGTGTCGATGCCGAATTCCACTTTGGTGTCGGCCAAGATGATGCCACGTTCCCGGGCGATCTCCTCGGCACGTGTGTAGATCTTCAGGGTAAAGTCGCTGAGGCGGGCGGCGATATCGTCCCCCACCATCGCTACGACGTCGTCATAGGTGATGTTCTCGTCGTGCTCGCCGACTTCGGCCTTGGCGGACGGGGTGAACAGCGCCTTCTCCAAGCGCGAACCATCAACGAGGCCTTCGGGCAGCGGGATGTCGCAGACGGTGCGGGACACCTTGTATTCAGCCAACCCGGAACCTGTGAGGTAGCCACGGGCGATGCACTCCACTGGAAACATTTCCAGCTTCTTGCAGATCATGGCACGGCCCTCGACGGCGGCCGGCACGCCAGCCTCCACAGTGGACGCGAGCACGTGGTGCTCCACCTCCAGCTGGTCGAACCACCAGAGGCTCAGTTGAGTCAGGACCCTCCCCTTGTCAGGGATCTCGCTGCTCAGCACGTGGTCGTAAGCACTGATGCGGTCGCTGGCGACAACCAGGACGCACTCCTGGCCGAACTTCTCCGTTATCGCTTCTTCGGCCGGTACGTACAGGTCGCGGACTTTGCCGGAGTAGACGTGGGTCCAGCCGGGGAGTTGCAGGGCTTCTGTTTCAAGGCCGCCTGTGGGAAGTGAATCGGTCATGGTCAGGCCTGCACTTTCGGGATGGTGCCGGTAGCCGCATGGGGCACCCGGATTTCGCCGCGGGCGGCCTTACCTGCGATGTCGGTACGGAACTGTGAGCCTTCAAGCTGAACCAGTTCGACGCCGTCGTACGCCCTTTCTCGGGCCTCCACCAGGTCCGAACCGAGCGCCACCACCGCGAGGACACGACCGCCGGCTGAAACGACCTTGCCTTCTTCGTCCAGTTTGGTGCCGGCGTGAACCACGTGGACGCCGTCCAAGTCTTCGACCTTCTTCAGGCCGCGGATCCGGTCGCCGGTGCGGGGAGCGTCGGGGTAGTTTTCGGCAGCAACGACGACGGCGACGGCAGTGTCCTCGGACCAGCGCAGATTTTCGATGGTGTCGAGTTCGCCCTTGGCAGCTGCCAGCAGCAGGGTACCGAGCGGCGTCTTGAGGCGGGCGAGGACGGCTTGCGTTTCCGGATCACCAAACCGGACGTTGAATTCAATAACGCGGGTGCCCCGCGACGTGAGGGCCAAGCCGCAGTAGAGCACGCCAACAAAGGGGGTGCCGCGACGGGCCATTTCATCCACGGTTGGCTGGGCTACCCTGTCGATGACCTCTTGGACGAGTCCTTCGGGTGCCCATTCAAGGGGTGTGTATGCCCCCATGCCACCGGTGTTGGGGCCTTCATCATTGTCGAAGATACGTTTGAAGTCCTGCGCCGGGGACAGCGGGACCGTGGTGCGGCCGTCGCAGAGGACGAACAGGGATACTTCGGGGCCGTCAAGGAACTCCTCGATAACCACCGTTCCGCCGGCGTCGAAGCAGGTCTGGGCGTGGGCGAGGGCTTCGTTGCGGTCCTTGGTGACTACCACGCCCTTCCCGGCTGCCAGGCCGTCGTCCTTGACCACGTAGGGAGCGCCGAAAGTGTCCAGCGCGTCGGCGGCTTCCTCGCTGGTGGTGGCGACCCGGGCCATCGCGGTAGGAACGCCTGCCTCGGCCATGATCTGCTTGGCGAAAGCCTTGGAGGCTTCGAGCTGCGCGGCCTCCTTGCTGGGGCCGAACACCGGAATGCCGGCCTCGCGGACTGCGTCGGAAACGCCCGCGGCAAGTGGGGCTTCCGGGCCAACCACAACCAGGTCCACGCCAAGCTTGCCGGCAAGGGCAGCCACGGCTTGGGGATTGTTCCCATCAATGGCGTGCGTGGGGACGAGCTTGCTGATGCCCGCGTTGCCGGGCGCCGCGTGGACCTCGGAGACGTTGGGGTCTTCAAGCAGAGAGCGGACAATGGCGTGTTCGCGGCCGCCTGGGCCAATGACGAGTACCTTCACAGTCTTCAAGGGTACTTTGTGAAGGGCGCGGGTCCTAAGCTGTGTCACTGGATGGGCAGGTTCATGGGCACGCGATGCCTGTGCCCGCGCGGTGCGGCCCGGGAACCCCGCGGCTGAGCAATAGACTTGCTTCATGCCCATGAGTTCGCACGAAACGTTCAACGCTGAGTCCGCCGTCGAACTTGCAGTGATCGAACGCAGCGGCTTTATCGAGTCCCGCCACGTAGGTGCCGCGGTACTTATTGCCGGCGATGGCTCCGTGGTGACCCGGCTGGGCGACATCGACGCCCCCGTCTTCGCCCGCTCCACCCTTAAGCCCTTCCAAGCCCTCGCCTCCATGCAGTCCGGGGTTCCGCTGAGAGGCGCGCAAGTGGCCGTCGCCTGCGGAAGCCACACGGGTTCGCTGGACCACATGGATGTTGTGGAGGGAATGCTGAAAGCGGCCGGCGTCCGGGAAGAGCACCTTCAATGCCCGGCCGCCTGGCCCCAGGATGAAACGGCGCGCAGCTGGCTGGTTCGCTCCGATCGCGGGCAATCCAAGCTCGCCTTCAACTGCTCCGGTAAGCACGCGGCTTTTCTCTGGGCGTGTACGGAAAACGGGTGGGACCTCCGCAGCTACCTTGAGCCCAACCATCCCTTGCAACAACGCGTGCGTTCGGTTATTGAGGAATACTGCGGCGAGCCAATTTCCCATTTAGGAATCGACGGCTGCGGGGCTCCCGTTGCCGCGATCTCGCTGATCGGATTGGCCCGAGGCTTCTCCCGGCTGGCGAAGTCGCCCGGCGATCCGTCCGCGAACGCCCGTGCTGCCACCATCGCTACGTCCATGCTCGATTACCCCTGGGCCGTCCAAGGCAGAGGTGAGTCCAACACGATTGTCATGGAAGAACTGGACGTACTGGCCAAGATCGGAGCCGAGGGTGTGCTGGTCCTTGCGACGCCAACGGGTGCGGCAGTGGCAGTCAAGGTACTTGACGGCAACGTCCGCGCCACGGCCCTTGTCGGTTTAACACTGCTCGCAGCAAGCGGAGCCGTGGACGTAGCTGCCGTTTCCAGCGTCCTCGAACGGATCGTTGAACCTGTGCTCGGCGGTGGCCGGGCCGTGGGCCGGATCCGCTTGGGCCACGCCGTCTCCGCCCTTCTCGACTAGTTCTTCTCGATAATCCGTCTCGACAATCCGTCTCGACAATTCATCTCGATAGGGAGGTTCATGATGGCCGTTGCACGTCGCCGCGTTGATATCCACGAGGGCCAAGCGGCGCTGGCAGCCTGGCAAGCCGCCGTCGAGCCCTCAACAGACGCTGGTCCGACCTCCGACGCCGGGACCCCGCCGTCGCGGGCATTAATTGCGACGGCGGTGCGCTATTCGCTCGAGGAAGTCACCGCCCGTGCACCCGGGAACTCGGTCGAGGTCCGCGTACCGCCATTCGGTGTAACGCAGTGTGTGGAGGGTCCGCGCCATACCCGGGGCACTCCCCCGAACGTGATTGAGTGCGACGCCGACACCTGGCTGTCGCTGGTAACCGGCCGGATCTCATGGGCCGACGCTGTTTCGGCCGGGCGGGTTGCCGCCTCCGGGTTGCGGGCCAACCTCTCCGCGTTACTGCCGCTGTAAGGGGAGCGTTTCGGCGCGGTTTCCTGTGTTTCCGACAGTGCTGATGCCCCCGGACCATGGCCTGGGGGCATCAAACTGCAGGAAGGTGTGGGCTATTCGGAGCTGCTCGGGATGGTTGTTTGCCGGGGTTTGCTCATCTCAAACTGTGGAACCCCATCCACGGCCGGACCCCCGCGGAATTTCGGCGACGGCTCCTGTCCTTTGCTGAGCCGTTCAAGCTCTTGCTGCTGAAACAGGTCTTCCTTGCCGAGCATGATCGCGGTGTCCTCGTTGGTGATTTCGCCATTGAAAGCGCGGACCATGACGCTGCGGTCAAACTGCCCTTCCCACTTGGCCACGATGAACGTCGCTACGCAGTTGCCCAGGAGGTTCACCACCACCCGCATGGAGTCCATGAGCCGATCGGCTCCGAGAAGGAGGGCGACGCCGGCCACCGGGAAGATACCGAGAGCGGCGGCGGTGGCTGAGAGCGCCAGGAATGAGGATCCCGGAACGCCGGCCATGAGCTTGGAGGTCAGGAGCAGCACTCCCAGTGCGGCCAACTGCTGACCGAGGTCCAAGTGGTGGCCAAATGCCTGGGCCAAAAACAGCAGCGAGATCGAAAGGTAGATCGCGGCGCCGTCGAGATTGAAGGAGTAGCCGGTAGGAACCACTAGTCCGGTGGTGGCCCGGGAGCAGCCGGCGTTGGTCAGCTTGGTCATGATGCGTGGCATGACAGCTTCGGTGGAGGCCGTACCGAGTGCCAAAAGGAATTCTTCGCGGGTGTACTTCAGGAACTGCCATAGCGGCACTCGCGCGAAGCTCCACGCCACTAGGAACAGCAGGCCGATGAAGATGAGCGCCGCACCGTAGCAGGAAGCAATCAACAATGCGTAGGTACCCAGGGTGCCTACGCCGTATTGCCCAATAATGAAGGCCATGGCACCGAAGGCGCCTAGAGGGGCGACCTTCATGATCCAGGACATGATCTTGAAGATCAGTTCCAGCAGCGTTTCCATCAAGCTGATGACGGGCAGGCACCGCTCACGGCCGATGACCACGATGGCCGCGCCGAAAAAGACGGAGAAAAACAGGACCTGGAGCAAACTGTTGCTCGCGAAAGCCCCGATGACGCTGGTGGGGATGATGTCCAGGATGAACGCTGCCGCATCCTTGGGAACTGCAGTACCGGTCTTCGCGTTCAGGGCATCTTGGGACAGCGTGGACGGGTCAATGTTCAGGCCTGCGCCCGGTTGAACCAGGTTGCCCACGATGAGTCCGAAGACAAGGGCGAAAACGGTGGCGCAGGTGAAGTACAGGAGTGCTTTGACCCCGACCCTACCGACCGCCTTGACGTCGCCGACTGCTGAAATTCCGGTGACGATCACCAGGAAAATCAGCGGGGCGATGATCATTTTGATGAGTTGAATGAATCCATCACCCAGTGGTCGGAGGGCGGACCCGATGTTCGGCCAAAAATGACCGATGAGCACACCTGCGACGACGGCGATCAGGATTTGAAAAAAGAGCGACTGGTACAGCCGCTTTTTCTTCTGCGGGGCCGAACTCGCCTTCAGCGCCGCGGGGTCTGGGATCTTCATTGATCTGAACCAATCAGTTTGGGAACAGCCCCACATTTTCGGGGGATGATTTCAATGTAATCCGGCTCACATCATTCCGCAAGGGGAAATCTAGTTTCCATATTATGGAAGTTGTATTTGGTCGGGAAGGTCGGGCGCGAACCTCCACCACCCACTTTGACGCCGAAAAAGCCCGCGACGCACTCCTTCTCAGGCGCGCCGCGGGCAGGCGGGTTTCAAAGTGGGTGGTGGCGGTACAGGAGGGTGGCTGGGCGGGCTAGCCGCGGCCGACGAAAGGCATGCCGGCGGCGGTTACCACCAATGAACCAATACTCGCCGACGGCGGCATATCCGCCATCATCAGCACGGCCCGGGCAGCGTCCTCCACGGGGAACATCGGCTCCACGCGCCTGCTGCCATCGGCTTGGAGCGCGCCGGAGCCGACCCCAATGGTGTCCATGATCTCCGTGCGGGTGTTGCCGATGTCGATCTGCCCGCAGGTGATCCCGAATTCACGCCCGTCCAGCTCAATGCTCTTGGTCAGCCCCGTCATCGCATGTTTGGTCACTGTGTACGCAACGGACCGAGGACGCGGTGAATGGGCAGATATGGAGCCATTGTTGATGATGCGCCCACCTTGGGGCACCTGGGCCTTCATGGTTCGCACGGCCTCGGCGGCACAGAGCATGGACCCCGTGACGTTGACGCGCAGGGTGGATTCCCACTCATCACGGCCGATCTCCCCCACGTCCCCGGCCGGTCCGAAAACGCCGGCATTGTTGAACAGAACATCAACCCGGCCCCAGCGTTCGCGGACAAGGTCGAAGAGCCGCTCGACGTCGTCGGACTCGGTCACGTCGCACGGAACCGTAAGCGCGTCCGGGTGATCCCCTGCCGTTTCCAGTAGCTGGGCCTCCCGCCGCCCCGCCAAAGCAACGCGATATCCTGCGGCCAGCATGAGCCGGGCGACGGCCCTACCGATACCCGAACCGGCTCCGGTAACGACGGCGACCCTCCCGTCCGCGGGTGGGCATGTCGCGGGCGGGCGTGGCTGATTCATACGTCTGGCTCCTGCGGACTTAGCGTGCGGCTTGTGCTGACTGGGCCGCTGTTATGGGCCACCCTATGACAGCCTTAGGCCGCGGTGTGGCGTAGGTTCGGACCTTGGACGTGGTCAGCCCGAGGCGAACCAGTGACTCTGCGATGGTCACCGCGGCGGCTACCCCATCCACGACTGGAACGCCTGTCCGCTGCCGGATCTGCTCATCGAGACCGGCCATGCCACCGCAGCCAAGGACCACAACCTCAGCATTGTCCTTGGTCACCGCCTCCTCCGCCTGCCCAACGATCGCCTCAACAGCGCGTTCGGGGAACTCCTCGAGTTCCAGCACCGCCATGCCGCTTGCCCGCACAGAAGCGCAGCGGGCATCCAGTCCGGCCAATTTCAGCCGGTCTTCGATCAAGGGAACGGCGCGGTCCAAGGTGGTTACCACCGAATATTTGTGCCCGAGAAACATCGCCGTGCTGGCCGCGGCCTCGGTGATATCCACCACGGGCACGTCGAGCAGTTCCTGGAGCCCCTCGCGCCCGTGCTCGCCGTACCCGGCCTGGATGACGGCGTCGAACGGTTCGGCGTAATTCACCACCGCGTCCATGACGGCGATGGCTGCAAGGTAGCTTTCGAAGTTGCCTTCGCAGGAGTCGGCGCCGAAGCGGGGGGTGATGCCGATGATCTCAGTTCCCGGAGCCGCGACGGCGCGGGCCTGGGCTGCAATGGAATCGGTCATCGATTGGGTGGTGTTGACGTTTGCAACGAGAATGCGCATGGGTTTTCCTTTCAATGGCTGCGCCCGCCCCGGCCGGTGAGGGCGGGACGGGCGGCGCGCTGGTTATCGGACGGGTCAGTGGTTGCTGGCGACGGCGATCGGCTCGCCGGAAACGTCGTGGTGGATTTGCTTCTTGTCCGCGACGGCGAAGTACGTGAGAGCCCCGACGCCGGCTCCAATGAACCAGGCGAACGGCGCCGCTCCCGCCAATCCGGGAACAAACGCGATGGCCAGAGCCAAGGCTGCTGCCGGAAGCAGCGCGATGATGGCCTTGGGATTGACGCCACGCTTGTAGAAGTAGGCGCCCTGTGGATCATCGGTGTAGAGCTCTGGGACGTTGACTTTGCCGCGACGCACCAGCCAGTAGTCGGCCATGACCACGCCGAACAACGGGCCCAGCAATGCGCCGAGACCGCCCAGGAAGTACACGATGACGATCGGGTTGTTGTAGAGGTTCCACGGGAGGATGACCAGGCCAATGGTTCCACTGACCCAAGCCGCCTTGCGGAAGTTCAGGTGCCGCGGGAACAGGTTGGTCAGAGCATAAACGGGAGCCACGAAGTTCGCCATCAGGTTCACGGCGATGGTAAGGATCAGCAGTGCCAGGCAGGCCAGGACCAGCAACAGCGTGTTGGGAATGCTCTGAACAATGTCCGACGGGCTTTGGATGATGGTGCCGTTGATCTTGTACTGGCCACCGGCCATGACCACGACGATTGCACCGAAGACGAGCATGTTGATCGGGATGCCCCAGAAGTTCCCCTTGACGATCGACTTCCTGGTCACCGAAGACCGGGTGAAATCGCAGAAGTTCAGGACGAACGTGCCATAAATGGAGACCCACAGCGCGCCGCCGGCGAAAATAGTGAGCCACATTTCGCCGCCTTCCAGGCCTTTGATTCCGGACCATTGGATGGCGCCGCCGGCGTTGATGAAGACCCAGACGGCGATTGCGGCCATGGTGGCCAAGATAATGGGCCCCGCGAACGCCTCGTACTTACGGATCATCTCCATGCCGAAGCTGACGATGACCAGTTGCACGATCCACAGCCCCACGAAGGCAAACCAGCCCAACGTGGACAGGCCGAGGATGGAGTTACTGTCCAGATGCTTCAAATCCGGGGAGATTGCGACGAGCATGACCCGGAGAACCACCGAGGCCAGGTACGTCTGGATACCGAACCATGCGACCGCGACGGCGCCGCGGACCAGGCTGGCAATTTGTGCTCCGCGAATGCCGAAGCTGATGCGGCTCATGACAGGGAACGGGACGCCGGTCTTTTGTCCCATGAACCCGGAGAAAGTGAGGAGGGTAAAGAGCAGCACGGCACCAATGCCGAGTGCCACGAGAATCTGCCAACCTCCCAATCCCAAGGAGAAGAGGCCAATGGCAAAAGCATAGTTACCCAGGCTGTGGACGTCATTGGCCCAGAGGGTAAAGATGCTGTAGCTCGTCCATTTGCGGCCTGCGGCCTTAGTGGGAGCGAGGTCGATGTTGTAAAGGCTCGGGCTGATGGTACGGTCTGTGGCTTCGGAAGCAATGGCACAGAGGTCCGTGTTGCCCACCGAACGGTGGATGGGTGCGGCCCCTGTGCTGTCGTCCGGAGTCTCAGAGACGCCGACTGATGAAGTCGTCTGCATCGTGGATCTCCACTTCGTACTGTTTCCACATTGCGGAAACTAGTTATTGAATAGTGAAAACACTCTATGACTCAGGTCACGTGCAGTCAAGGTTTGCCGACAAGGTTTGCGCTGTAGGGCGGGTCACATTTCGTTGTCGAGGCTTGCCGCGTGAGCTTTCCGCTTCGCAGGCAGTGACCGTGTTGACGCCGTCGAACGCCCTGCGTAATCTCGAATTACAGAATTTTATTCTCACAATACGAGATTACTGCGAGACCATTGAGCGCTCCACACTAAAAGCGCCCATACATTCAATGAAGAGAGGTTGGACGTGGCTGTAGGAGAAGAGACCTCAGACATCCTCAGCGGGTTGACTGCCCAGCTGCCTGATCGTGATCC
>NZ_JAWRXG010000277.1:0-260 GCF_046535135.1 Arthrobacter sp. SIMBA_036 | reverse complement strand
CGTTGCGATTAACCTCTTTTACCACATCGCTCTGAATGATGCCGTCCGGCGCATCGCGGCGTGAATCACCGCCAGTTACACGCGCCGCAATCCCTGCTGGTAAGGGCGCTGCTGTGGTATAGAGCAGATTGCCGTTCGCCAGCCACTGCGCGTCATGATGATGAAAAATATCCTCGTAATGCCACACCACATCGTTTTCAGGGGTGACTTCATAGAAATCTCCGCCATGCCAGAGATCCCATGCCGGATATAGGTTCGCC
>NZ_JAWRXG010000276.1:0-260 GCF_046535135.1 Arthrobacter sp. SIMBA_036 | reverse complement strand
AATTAATTGCGTTTTTCCGATCATTACAGGATGCAAAATTAAGTTTATCCAGACTAAATGAAGTGCAAAATCATCCCGAAGAGGAACAAGAGTACCAGGTTCCACTTTTAAGCAAAAAATATACAGACCAAAACGGTATAGAAAAAGGAATTTATTTCAAGAATGTTTCATTTCAATATGAAGGTCCGCAATCGCCGTATGTTTTAAAAGATATTGATCTTTTTATCCCTGAAGGAAAAGTTACCGCTATTGTTGGAGCT
>NZ_JAWRXG010000275.1:0-260 GCF_046535135.1 Arthrobacter sp. SIMBA_036 | reverse complement strand
CTCTTCTGCGCTTACTGATCCACTCTCGTTTTCAGTGGGGCAAAGATAGAAACTTATCACATCCCCCGCAAGTTTATTTAACATAAAGTTCATCCTGGGTTCATATATTGACCTAAGGAACTGGAATGCAGGGACTAAAATTTTAAACAAATGTTTGGCATCCCGGGACAAGGGAGGCAGGGATTGCAGAATGAAGGGAAAAAGGGGCATCGGGGTGCCTGCAGTCATTATATATAGGATGGGCAATGGAGGATGTACAT
>NZ_JAWRXG010000274.1:0-260 GCF_046535135.1 Arthrobacter sp. SIMBA_036 | reverse complement strand
CTGGAAATATGGTTTCGACCATGACCGTAAAATGCCAGAATATAGAAAAATGTTAATATGGCAAAAATTAACGCGACAGCCACCAGACGCAAAGCGGCCTTTCTCATTATAGTCCCCGTTTCACATTGACTTGCGCCAAATTAAAACTGCTTTCTACGCAACATGCGGGCGACGCCAAACTCTGACTTCGTTGCTACAAGAACAGCTCCTTGCAGCGCGCCGAACAACCCTTAACGACCTGCGCCGATCGCCTGCAGAAG
>NZ_JAWRXG010000273.1:0-260 GCF_046535135.1 Arthrobacter sp. SIMBA_036 | reverse complement strand
GGGACCCGATACAGCGCCAACACGCAGCCCAACTCGCAGCTCGGTCGCTTTATATCTACCTTGAATCATCCCGAAACCTCTCACCTCAAACGTGCTGCAATCCCTGTAAAGGCTCACCAGTCGCGTCACAATCGACTACGCAGCCATCGATTCCTTTCGCGCCATCAGCTCTTCATATCGCCCCAGCACCGTGTCAGTGGTCAGGCACTTGGAGTCCATCTCCAACAGGTCCGACACACGACGACGAACGCTCGCGACCA
>NZ_JAWRXG010000272.1:0-260 GCF_046535135.1 Arthrobacter sp. SIMBA_036 | reverse complement strand
GCAACGTCGTCGTCGGGGAGGGTGACCCCAGCGGCGGAAACCGGGAAGGCGTTTCCGGCATGATGTACGCCTGGGGACAATTCGTGGATCACGACCTGTCGCGGACCCTGTCCGACGGCGAGACCAGTATCGGCATCGAAGTGCCGAATGGCGAACCGGATTTTCCCTCGGACAGCGGGATACGCATGACCCGCGCCGTCATCGATGAGGACTGCGGGACGGCCCCCGACAACCCGGCTGTGGCCATCGACGCGGTCACC
>NZ_JAWRXG010000271.1:0-260 GCF_046535135.1 Arthrobacter sp. SIMBA_036 | reverse complement strand
GAGGAAGATTTCTTCACGATGAACATCGACATCATCAGGCGCATCAATCCCTAAGCGAACCTGGTTCCCTTTTACACCAAGAACACTAACGCTTATTTCATCGCCAATTTTCAATGTTTCACCATTTCTGCGAGTTAGAATCAGCATATCGACAATCCCTGTTAAAAACTTAATCTTACCGAAACCGATAGAAAAGAAAAGCCAATCAAGCCCGTTTACAGTGAGCTCCTACAGACCTATACGGCAATTTCTGACAACAC
>NZ_JAWRXG010000056.1:0-405 GCF_046535135.1 Arthrobacter sp. SIMBA_036 | reverse complement strand
ATGATTGCAGTGGATGTGGAAATGGGCGAAACCCCGGTGGATGTGACCTGTCCGTGGGAAGGCGCAAATTTTGTGCTGAAAGTGAAACAGGTGAGCGGCTTTTCTAATTATGATGAATCTAAATTTCTGAATCAGAGTGCAATTCCGAATATTGATGATGAATCATTTCAGAAAGAACTGTTTGAACAGATGGTGGATCTGAGCGAAATGACCTCTAAAGATAAATTTAAATCATTTGAAGAACTGAATACCAAATTTGGCCAGGTTATGGGTACCGCAGTTATGGGCGGTGCAGCAGCAACCGCAGCAAAAAAAGCAGATAAAGTTGCAGATGATCTGGATGCATTTAATGTTGATGATTTTAATACCAAAACCGAAGATGATTTTATGTCTTCAAGTAGCGGC
>NZ_JAWRXG010000270.1:0-261 GCF_046535135.1 Arthrobacter sp. SIMBA_036 | reverse complement strand
GTCCGATCTGCGCGAGCTTCGTGTTTCCGGTGGCGAAATCTCTCAGGATTGCACTACGCTCACTCTGTAGAAGGCGATAATAGAGTTCTGTAGTGGGCGGCTTCAGAAGAGCTCCGAGATCTTCCGGACGGTCGAGAAGTGTCAATACCCGATGAAGCGCCTTTAGGATGTCGTCTGTCTGCCCA
The DNA here is from genome assembly GCF_046535135.1 of Arthrobacter sp. SIMBA_036. Lineage (NCBI taxonomy): Bacteria > Bacillati > Actinomycetota > Actinomycetes > Micrococcales > Micrococcaceae > Arthrobacter > Arthrobacter sp. SIMBA_036. Next base: position 76 of record NZ_JAWRXG010000270.1, on the reverse strand, counting down.
GCCACGGAAAGACCTTCGTGATGCGGGGAGCTGGGGACGGCTGAAAGGTAGGGTAGAAGTTCGGCCATCGCGACAC
>NZ_JAWRXG010000269.1:0-261 GCF_046535135.1 Arthrobacter sp. SIMBA_036 | reverse complement strand
GCGCGGCCCGCCGTATCGTGGAAATGCCCAGCCAGCCGATCCGCCGGGACCTGCTCCAGCACCTCCGCCAGCATGCGCTCGACCGCCTCAGGCCGCCCTCGGCCGATCGTGTCGCCGAGGCTGATCTCGAAGCAGCCGAGGTCGCGGAGCCGGCGCGCAACACCGGCCGCCGCGGCAGGCTCAACCATCCCCTCGTAAGGGCATTCGACGACACAGCTGACATAGCCGCGCATGGGAATGCCGTGCTCCCGGCTCGCTTCC
>NZ_JAWRXG010000055.1:0-407 GCF_046535135.1 Arthrobacter sp. SIMBA_036 | reverse complement strand
ATTCAAGAATGCAGTTGATGATAGTGTTGAGTTTAGTGGCTCATTTTAAGAATGTTATATAAGTGTGCAAGTCGTTTCTTAAATTGGGATATCCGAGATATCCCGAAGAAAAAATATGCAGCTGTTTTTGGGAATGGCGGGAATTGGAAGGGGTACGAAAGGAGCTGCGACGATTTAACGCCCCAAAATTTTCACGAAATCTATCGTGATGTTTTTGGGGCCGCCCGATACTTTTGGCTGTTTATTTTAGATTTTAATGGGCTGAGTCCGAAGGTCTTTAAGGTTTAAGAAAAAGCCCCTGTTTTCGGTCATTCCATTTCTAAACAGATTCCAAAGTAAAGCGCAACCCAATTGAGCAAGAGCGGAATTGATGTATAAATCCTGCTTTTCAAGTGCTTCTGCCACAG
>NZ_JAWRXG010000268.1:0-261 GCF_046535135.1 Arthrobacter sp. SIMBA_036 | reverse complement strand
GAGGAATATTTCCACGTCGTTGCCTACAAGCCGGCGCTCAGCTAATCAGCCGGCGAAGCGCTCTGCCAGGAAATGCGAACTGCTGGTCGCTCCGGCCAGGCGGTCGGTCTTCTGGGTGGTCGTGGTGCCGTGCGGCTGGTAGGCCAAGGCAACGATGACGGCACTGATGGCGATATAGCCGATCGCAAGTAGCGTGAGTTTTTGACGCATGACGGGAACTCCTGTTCTGCCAGCTTAACGCCGCCCCAGCGGCAAAGTTCC